>DAITNM010000009.1:0-13914 GCA_036834585.1 Thermodesulfovibrionales bacterium
CGGTTTTTATATGCGTGACAGCACCCGCTGTCAATGCAATTAACCCCGCTGGAATTCATACGTTTCATTGACCCGTGCACAAAAACAAAAGATTATAAAATAGCGTCCGTTCAACAAACTACAGGGCATTCCCACGGGGTAAATAGGTTCAACAAATTCTAACAGAAAAGAATTTTATTTTAAAGTGAAATTCTTGAAGCATAAAGCTCAAAGCAATTTTTACTTCATTATCTTCCATACATCTACGTCACCACCAGACGCTACTTTTACCGTGCCTGATACTGCCTTGAAGATAACCTCTGCCACCTCCGAGGGAGGCCGGCCTTCATACCCTGTGAGCCGTGTGGCTGTCATATCGGGATTAACACTACAGATTTTAAGATGTGGATGTTCCTCGGCAAGAGCCTGTGTGAAGCCCCTGACACCGAACTTTGTCCCGCAATAAACGGACATCTCTGCATATGCGGTCTTGCCTGCTGCACTGGCTATGTTGATTATCCCTTTCTTAATATAAGGAAGGAAGGAGCGGGTCAACTTAATAAGACCTTCCAGGTTTGTCCTGATCTGCCCCTCGATGTTCTTCATAGTTTGCTCCCTAAAAGGAATAAAAACTCCTGTGCCTGCATTATTAATAAGGAAATCCACCTTGACATACTTCTTCATTACCTTTTTAATAGCATCCCTAATGCTCCTGTCATCCGTTACATCAAGATGCAGGAGTAAGGTGTTTTCTGCACCGAGCTTTTGGCAACGCTTTTCAGCTTGTTCACCTCGGGTTTTCCCTTTGTTATAGGTAAGGACGATTTTTGCCCCAGCTTTTGCAAACCTGTATGCTGTTTCTCTTCCGATCCCGGAGCTGGAACCTGTAATAAGCACGACCTGCCCTTTCATGTTCTCCTCCTTATAGAAAAAATAAATCGGCTTTCCTTTTTCTCTCTCCTACAATTCGCCTACCCTTTCTAATATAAAGAAAACAAGTTTTATTTTTATAGCTTGTAAATAAAAATTAATCTCTTTCTCAGATATTGCTTTTAGATTACTAATACTATTTAATAATTGATATGTCAGAGCTTACTCCTTTGATGAAACAATACTTGAGCATTAAAGAAAAATACAAAGATGCTATTGTTCTCTTCAGGCTCGGTGATTTTTACGAAATGTTCGGAGAGGACGCAGAGAAGGCATCAAAAATACTTCAGATAGCGCTTACATCAAGGGAAAAATCAAAGGAAGAGCCTGTGCCGATGTGCGGTGTTCCCTACTTTGCATCAGAGTCTTATATATCAAAACTTATTAAGGCTGGATATAAGGTTGCTATATGCGAGCAGATGGAAGACCCAAAAGAAGCAAAAGGAATTGTCAGAAGGGAAGTCGTAAGGGTAATCACACCCGGCACTCACTCACCTGAAAATCCAAAGGAAAATGCCTATATTATAAGTTTATGCCCTTCTTCAAACAAACACGGCATAGCTGTAGCAGATATATCAACCGGTGAATTTATCCTATATGAGACAGAAGAAAACATCGAAGATGAAATGTATAGATTTGAACCTAAAGAAATCCTGATTCCCTTCAGCCTTAAGGATAATATTCACTACAAAGAATCGCTTACTACCTTTTATACATCCTACTATGAAGACTGGTACTTTGATTATCCAGAGGCATATAAGACCCTTCTAAAACATCTGAAGGTCTCATCCCTTGATGGCTATGGATGCGATGGCATGACTGCTGCAATCTCAGCAGCAGGTGCCCTTGTCAGTTACCTCGGTGATACCCAGAAGGAGACATTCGGCCTTAAAAAAATAAGTCCCCTGAGACAGGATTCTTATATGTTTCTCGATGCTGCAACACAGCGCAACCTCGAACTTACCCATAATCTTAAAGACGGTTCACATGAAGGAACTCTCCTCTGGGTTCTTGACGAAACACTGACCCCGATGGGAGGAAGGTTCCTCAGATCTTCAGTTTTGAAACCTTTGATTGATATACAGGAAATAAAAAAGAGACTGGATGCCATTGAACACCTTGCAGAAGACTATGAACTCCTTGAAGAGATCAGGACCTCTCTGAGAAAAATACAAGACCTGGAGAGGCTCTCTTACAGAGTAAGCTCTAAGACTGCAAATGCACGGGATATCATAGGAATTAAAAACTCTATAACCCACCTCCCAAAGATCAGGAAGACCCTCAATGCATCAAAGAATCTCTATTTAAGACTTATTGCAGAGGAGATATCAGAATTTTCAGAACTCAAAGGATTAATAGAAAAAAGCATTGTCGATAATCCTCCTTTAAGTCTTAGAGACGGCGGAATTATTAAAAATGGATATAACATGGATGTGGACGAGCTAAGAGGCATATCTGTAAAAGGTAAGGACTTCATCTCGGAACTCGAAATGAAGGAGAAACAGAGAACTGGAATCTCTTCTCTTAAAGTCAGGTATAACCGCGTCTTCGGATACTACATTGAGGTAACAAAAGCTAACCTCCATATGGTACCTGATGATTATATAAGAAAACAGACTCTGGTAGGAGGAGAAAGATTTATTACTCCGGAACTGAAGAAATATGAAGACAAAATCCTTGGAGCGGAAGAGAGGCTGAAGAACCTTGAATATCAAATTTTCTATGGGATAGTCGACGAAATACAGAAAGAGTCTTCAAACCTTACAAGAACGGCTCTTGCTATTGCATCTGTTGATTTTCTTTCATCTCTTACAGTTGTCGCAAAACGACATAACTACGTTAAACCATCTATAGACAAATTGGGTGTAATAGAAATATCAGAAGGAAGACATCCAGTTCTTGAAAGAATACCTTCGGATGAAAAGTTTATTCCGAATAACACCTCCATGGATACAGAGAATAACCGCCTCCTCATAATCACAGGACCGAATATGGCGGGAAAATCAACCTTTATGAGACAAGTCGCCCTCATAGTCCTCATGTCGCAGATCGGAAGTTTTGTACCTGCATCTGACACAAAGATAGGAATTGTAGACAGAATCTTCACAAGGATAGGGGCATCAGATTTTCTTACAAAAGGCCAGAGCACCTTCATGGTCGAAATGATAGAGGTAGCAAATATCACACATAATGCAACAGACAAAAGCCTCATTGTCCTCGATGAGGTAGGAAGAGGCACCAGCACCTTTGATGGCATAAGCATTGCCTGGGCAGTTGCAGAATACATCCTTAATGAGATTAAGGCGCGGACACTCTTTGCAACACACTACAATGAGCTCACAGAGCTTGGCCTCAACCATGACGGTGTAAAAAACTACAATGTATCCGTTAAAGAATGGGGTGATGAGATAATATTTCTCAGGAAGATAGAAAAAGGTCCTGCTGACAAGAGCTATGGTATACAGGTAGCAAGACTGGCAGGTCTTCCTGAGGGTATAATAAACCGTTCAAAAGAGGTGCTGGCAAACTTAGAGAAAGAGGAACTTGATGAGACAGGTAGTCCCAAGTTTGCTGATAGGAAAACAAAGAGGGCCACTGTCCAGCTTGACCTCTTCTCTTCTGTACCGGACCCTATTATAAAGGAAATAATGAAACTGGATGTACAGAGATTGAAGCCGCAGGAAGCACTTGAAAAACTCACCGAGTTAAAGAGAAAGGCGGAATCCTATTCTATTTCCTTGACAAAAAAGAAAAACCCATGATAAGTAATTACAGTCTTAAAAACTTTTAAAAAGGAGGGACGAATGAACCCCGAGGATCTCAAGTACCATAAAGAACATACCTGGGTTAAGGCTTCAGGGAAAAAGGCAACAATAGGGATAACTGATTATGCACAAAATGCTCTTGGAGACATTGTCTATATTGATCTTCCAGATGAAGATGCTGCAGTAGAGGCCAACAGCGAGATTGGTGAGATCGAATCAACAAAGGCGACCTCGTCCATCATCTCTCCTGTAAGTGGAAGGGTCATAGAAGTTAACGAGGAACTTTCAGAATCTCCAGAAATCATAAATGAAGAGCCTTACGGTAAGGGATGGATAGCAGTTCTCGAGATTGAAGACAAATCTGAACTTGATGACCTGATGGATGCCTCTGAATATGAGAAGTATGTCGAAGAGGAGAAGAAATGAAATTAGTAATCATTGGCGCTGGTCCCGGAGGTTATGTTGCTGCAATTAAGGCTGCTCAATTAGGGGCACAGGTTACGGTAATTGAAGATACTGAAGTCGGTGGCACCTGCCTTAACAGGGGATGCATCCCTACAAAAGCATTATTAGCCTCAACCGAGCTATTGCATAAGGTAAGACATTCTGAGGATTTCGGAATAGAGGTCCCGGGTCAAATAATGCCCAACCTTTTAAAAATCATGGAAAGAAAGAATAAGGTAGTTTCTATCCAGGTCAAAGGGATCCGTGCGTTATTTAAAAGCTGGGGTATAAACCTCATAGAAGGCAAAGGCATGTTTCTCAGTCCGGAAAAAATTGAGGTAGAGAAAAAAGACGGCTCTACAGAAATAGTGGGAGCTGATAAGATCATAATAGCTACCGGTTCAAGGCCGGGACAGTTACCAATGTTTCCTATTGACGGAGAGCATATCCTTTCGAGCGATGATGCCTTAAACATAAAATCAATTCCCAAAAGTATGATCATTATTGGAGCTGGCGTAATTGGCTGTGAATTCGCTTTTATATTCAATGAGCTTGGCACAGATGTTACAATGCTTGAGATCATGCAGCGGGCAATCTCTACCGAAGACCCCGAGATATCTGAAACACTTGAGAGAGAACTGAAAAAGAAAAAGATCAAACTTTTTACCGGAGTAAAGATAGTAAAGGTAAGCGGTCAGCATGATGGTATACACGTTCAACTCGAGGGAAACAGAGATATTATTGCTGAAAAACTGCTCGTATCCGTTGGTAGAACACTCAATTCCGACAGAATAGGATTGGAAGCAGCAGGAATCCAGAAAGGGTCAAAGGGAGAGATTGTGGTAAATGAAAAAATGGAAACAAATATAAAAGGGATCTATGCCATTGGAGATGTAACAGGTAATCTCATGTATGCACATGTAGCTTCAAAACAAGGAAAGATCGTTGCTGAGAACATTATGGGGAAAAATGAAAAGATGGATTACAGCGTGGTTCCATACGCAATATTCACATCACCTGAGATAGCTTCTGTAGGTCTAAAAGAGAACCAGGCGCTTGAAAAAGGGCTTAAGGTTAAGAATGGCTCATTCCAGTTCAGGGCCCTTGGAAAAGCACACGTATTGGGAGAGATAACCGGTTTTGTAAAAATCGTATCTGATGAGACAACTGACAGGATATTGGGCGTTCATATCATAGGAGCCCACGCCTCTGACCTCATTCATGAAGCTGCCCTTGCAATGAAGGCAGGCCTCAAGACAAAAGACATCTCACAAACGATCCATGCTCACCCTACCCTCTCTGAAGCCCTGATGGAATCAGCAGAGGATTTGCATGGTGAAGCAATTCATGTTCCAAAAAAATAAGCAAAGGTTCAAAGTAAAGGAGACGACAAATGGGAGAGATTATAGACCTGATAGCAAGAGAGGTTATTGATTCCAGGGGAAACCCCACAATCGAAGTTGAGGTCTTACTCGATAGCGGTACTATAGGAAGGGCATTTGTCCCCTCTGGTGCTTCAACCGGTAAAAAAGAGGCTCTCGAACTCAGAGACGGTGGAAAACGCTTTCATGGTAAAGGAGTGCAGAAGGCTGTCAAGAATGTCCTTGATAAGATAGCACCAAGGCTTATAGGTCTCAGCTCCGAAAACCAGATCTCTATCGATAACCTCTTAATAGAACTCGATGGCACAGAGAATAAAAGCAACTTGGGAGCAAATGCGATCCTTGGGGTTTCATTGGCTGTATGCAAAGCAACTTCAAAAGAGATAGGAATACCCCTTTACAGGTACATGGGTGGATGCAATGCAAAGGTTCTCCCTGTGCCAATGATGAATATCCTAAATGGAGGAGTCCATGCAGACAATAACCTTGACATACAGGAGTTCATGATCATGCCAACAGGGCTTCCTGATTTTGCCGGTGCACTCAGGGCAGGATCAGAGATATTTCATACCTTAAAATCAGTCCTCAAAAAAAGGGGGTTGAATACATCTGTTGGAGATGAGGGAGGCTTTGCACCTAATCTGAACACAAATGAAGAGGCACTTTCAATAATTCTTCAGGCAATTACTGAAAGCGGGTATAAACCTGAGAAAGATGTACTTTTAGCCTTGGATGTCGCATCATCAGAATTCTATGAAAATGGCAGATATCATTTTGAAGGCAAGAGACTTACATCTTCCGAGATGGTTGATTACTATGATAGATTAATAAAAAAATACCCAATTCTCTCAATCGAAGATGGAATGGCAGAAAATGATTGGGAAGGATGGAAGAAGTTGACAGACAGGTTAGGTAAAAAGATACAGCTTGTTGGCGACGATGTATTTGTTACAAATACGAAGATCATTAAAAAGGGGATTAAAAAGGGAATTGCAAACTCCGTTTTGATAAAACTCAATCAGATAGGTACTGTAACAGAGACACTCGAAGCTATCGAGATGGCAAAAAGTTCACGATATACTGCTGTAATTTCTCACAGATCCGGTGAGACGGAAGACACGACAATAGCCGATCTTGCAGTCGCCTGTAATACGGGCTTTATAAAGACTGGCTCTGTTTCAAGGGGTGAGCGTACTGCAAAATATAACAGACTGCTCAGGATCGAGGAAGAACTCATGTGGTCTGCACTGTACAAAGGAAGAGAAGCGTTTTATAATTTAAGTTGATGGGTCCTAATAACCTCCTCAGGAAACAGGTAGTAACTGAGATAAAAAAGAGGAGGCTCATATTCTTTACTTTTGTCCTCGTTGCTTTTTTCTACGTTGCTGTAACTCTCATCTTCGATGATATGGGCCTCAGGAAGTACATGGAACTCAATAAGAGAAAGGCCTATTTAGAAAACCAGATAAAGGTGATAGAAAAAGAGAACAAGAAACTCAGGTCAGATACAAAATTACTCAAAGAAGATACCTTTTATAAAGAGAAACACGCCAGAGAAGATTTTGGTTTAGCAAGACCTGATGAATATATCTTCCGCTATGATGACAAATAGTCCGCTTTACATTGCCTTCCTCTGGCATATGCACCAGCCCTTTTACAGAGACCCCGTAACAGGTGTATACAGACTGCCATGGGTCAGGCTTCACGGAACAAAGGACTACCTTGATATGGTGGAAATCCTTACAGACTTTCCACATATAAGACAGACATTCAACTTTACTCCTTCATTGCTCGAACAGATTATCGGTTACACAGAAAATCATGCTATTGACAGACACCTTGAGCTGACTCTCAAGAAGGCATCTGATCTGGACATGGATGACAGAGCTTTTATCCTCGAAAATTTTTATCTTGCCAACTGGGACAACATGATAAAGCCTTTTCCAAGATATTATGAACTACTTTTGAAGAGGGGATTTCACCTCGTGAAAGGTGACCTCATGCGGATGGCAAAATATTTCAGTACAAATGATTTTCTTGATTTGCAGGTGCTGTTCAACCTTTGCTGGATAGACCCCCTCTTCAGAAAGAAAGACCCGGTTCTCAATGCCCTTGCTGATAAGCAGAGAAAATACACTGAAGAAGATAAAAACCTGCTTATCTCAAGACAATTATCGATCCTGAAAGAAATAATCCCGAGATACAAGGAGATGGTAAAAAAAGGACAGGTCGAGATTTCACTTTCACCCTTTTACCATCCTATCCTTCCCCTCCTCTGTGATACAAATAATGCAAAGATTGCTATGCCAACTGTGAGACTACCTCAAAAAAGATTCTCCCATCCTGAAGATGCAAAAAAACAGTTGAAAATGGGTCTTGATTATTTTGAGGGTCTGTTTAGCTACAGACCTGTTGGTATGTGGCCATCTGAGGGCGCTGTCAGTGAGGAGGTTGTAAAGATTGCTGGAAAGGAAGGGATAAAATGGATGGGAACAGATGAGGACATCCTTTCAAATTCTTTAAATAAAAGGCTCAGGGACTCTTCAGGTAACATAATTGAGCCGGAAAATCTCTACAGACCATATATGTTTGACAACGTCTCATTAATTTTTCGGGACCGACATCTTTCAGACCTAATTGGTTTTGTTTACCATAAATGGGACCCCAAAAAGGCAGCTGAGGACCTTCTCAATAAGTTTTTAACCTTGCAGGCATCTTTACCAAAGGACAAGCCTCATCTCTTGTCCATAATCCTTGATGGTGAAAATGCCTGGGAACACTATAAAAATGACGGACATGACTTCCTGAGATATCTTTATGAAGGACTCTCTAAGGAAGAAAGACTCAAAACAGTCAGGATATCAGAGTACATAGAGGAATATGGCAGCGGGGAACCCCTGGGCAAGCTCTATGCAGGTTCATGGATAAATGCAAATTATGGTATATGGATCGGTCATGAGGAAGACAACAGGGCATGGGATTACCTTTCAGATACAAGAAATGACCTTGAGCTATTCCAGAAATTGAACCCTGAGAAAGATGTTTCAGAGGCATGGAAAGCAATCTACATTGCAGAAGGAAGCGACTGGAACTGGTGGTATGGCGATGAACACACTACTGAGACACAACGTGATTTCGACGAACTCTTCAGATTAAATCTAATAAAGGTTTACAAGGAGATGGGGAAAGAAGTACCCCAGCATCTTTTTGTTCCTGTAACAAGAGAAGACAGAAGCATACCTCCAATGATCACAATAAGGGGGTTTATAGAACCTAAAATTGATGGTATTGTGACAAGCTATTATGAATGGTACCAGGGAGCTTATATGGATGTAAGAAAATTTGGCGGCAGCATGCATATAGCTGAAAGCATTATTTCTCATGTATATTATGGATTTAATAAAGATAACTTTTTCCTGAGAATAGACCCCACAATAACCTTCAGAGAGTTTCCTGATGACACAAAATTTTCCATTTACGTTCTGAAGCCCATCCAATTTAAGATTATTGTCCCCATCAAACCCTCCTCCAATAAGGCAGAACTTATTGAGAACATAAAAGGAGCCTGGGTAAAGGTAAAAGACGTGACTGATTTTGCTATTCAGGATATATTTGAGCTGAAAATAGCATTTCATGATTTAAAGGCAAAAGAAAAGGATGAGATGAACGTCTTTGTCTGTATTGATAAAAACAGTGTTGAGGTAGAAAGGTGCCCTCTCAGAGGATATATCACATTTGCTGTTCCCACTCCTGAATTCGAGGCGATGATGTGGTATTGATATGAAAGCTCTTATACAGCGCGTTAAAATGGCAGAAGTCCAGATAGATGGTAAGATATATAGTAAGACTAACAAAGGTCTTCTCATATTCCTGGGGATTGAAAACGGTGATACAGAAAAAGATATTGAATACCTTGTTAGAAAAGTTCCTCATCTCAGGATATTCGAAGATTCTCAGGAAAAGATGAATCTTTCCACCCTGGATATTAAAGGTGAGATTCTTGTTGTATCCCAGTTTACTCTATCTGCTGATTGTAGAAGAGGCAATCGCCCTTCTTTTGATAGTGCTGAAGAACCAGCAAAGGCAAAAGATATATATATGAGATTTATAGAAGGATTAAGAGAAAGTGGCCTCAAGATAGAAACAGGAGATTTTGGCGCATATATGCAGGTTCATCTTATTAATGATGGACCGGTAACGATTATGATAGATTCGAAGAAATAATGTCTAAAAAGCATCTTGAAGAACAGATAAAGCTTATTATCAGTGCCGATCACTGGGACCCCTTTCAGGTTCTCGGAATTCATGCTATTGATGGAGAAGAAAATAAAGTAGCGGTACGTGCTTTTATGCCAGAGGCTGAAGAGGCATGGGTGGTGGATGACTATTCAAATGATTCATTCGTTATGAATAAGATCAACAAGGCTGGTTTCTTCGAAGCAATAATAGATAAAAAAAGGGGGGGGCCTTATCACATCAAAATAAAGTCACACGAAGGAAAAATATCTGAGTTCAATGACCCCTATTCATTTTTACCTGTTCTCACAGAATATGACCTTCATCTGTTAGGCGAGGGAACACATTATAGAAATTATGAGAAACTCGGTGCACATGTTATAGAAATCAACGGCATAAAAGGCGTTCACTTTGCTGTATGGGCACCAAATGCAAAACGTGTAAGCGTAATCGGAGATTTCAATAACTGGGACGGGAGAAGACATCAGATGCGGGTGCTTGGATCATTTGGAATATGGGAAATATTCATCCCCGGACTTGAAGAAGGAGCTCTTTATAAATTTGAGATCAAATCAAGATTTAAAAAATACATTACAGAAAAGGCTGATCCTTATGCATTTTACTTTGAATTAAGGCCCAAGAGTGCATCAATTGTTCATGACATCAATAAATATACATGGAATGACAGGGAATGGATAAAGATGCGTTCGAAAAAGAACTGGCTTGAATCCCCTATTTCAATATACGAAGTCCATCTCGGCTCATGGATGAGAATCCCTGAAGAGGGAAACAGGTTTTTAACTTACAGAGAGATAGCAGACAGGCTGATTAATTATGTGAAGGGAATGGGCTATACACATATTGAACTCATGCCGGTAACTGAGCATCCCCTGGATGCATCCTGGGGCTACCAGACGATTGGCTATTTTGCTCCTACATGCAGGCATGGTACACCAGAAGGCTTTATGTACTTTGTGGATAAATGTCACCAGAATGGAATAGGTGTTATCATTGATTGGGCTCCTGCCCATTTCCCTGCTGATGGACATGGTCTCGGAGTCTTCGATGGCACATGTCTCTATGAACATAAAGATCCCAAAAAAGGATTCCACCCTGATTGGGGTACCAAGATATTCAACTATGGAAGAAACGAGGTAAGGAACTTTCTCATCTCAAATGCCCTCTTCTGGTTTGAAAAGTACCACATAGACGGCTTGAGGGTAGATGCTGTTGCATCAATGCTCTACCTCGATTACTCAAGGAGAGAAGGTGAATGGATACCAAATATCTTTGGCGGAAATGAAAACCTTGAGGCAATCGATTTTCTCAAGAAATTTAATGAGATTGTCCACCACTACCATGCTGGCGTGCTTACCATTGCTGAGGAATCTACAGCCTGGCCGAGTGTTTCAAGACCAACATACCTTGGAGGCCTCGGTTTCAGTATGAAATGGAATATGGGCTGGATGCATGACATGCTTGAATACATGTCAAAGGATTCTGTGCACAGAAAATACCATCACAACAATCTTACCTTCAGCCTACTTTATGCATTTACAGAAAATTTTGTCTTGCCCTTTTCTCATGACGAAGTTGTTCACGGTAAACTTTCAATTCTTAATAAAATGCCTGGAGATATGTGGCAGAAGTTTGCAAATGTTCGACTTCTCTATGGCTATATGTATAGTCATCCAGGGAAAAAACTCTTATTTATGGGTGGAGAATTAGGACAATGGGACGAATGGAATCATGATAAGAGCATTGACTGGCACCTCCTGAACTTCAGGCCTCACAGGAGCCTGCAAAAATACGTTATGGATCTCAATTGTCTTTTTCGATCCGAGCCTGCTCTGTATGAGATTGATTTCAGTTACGAAGGGTTTGAATGGATAGATTTTCGTGATACAGACAATAGCACTATATCCTTCATGAGAAAGGCAAAGGACCCTGGTAATTTCCTTGTCATTGCCAGTAATTTCACACCCGTTCCAAGAATGGGATACAGAATTGGCGTTCCTGAAAACTGTTTCTACAAAGAGATACTGAACAGCGATTCATACATATACTGGGGAAGTAATATGGGCAACGCTGGTGGAGTACATTCTGAGCAAACACCGTGGCAGGGTAAACCCTATTCTATAAAAATAATCCTTCCGCCTTTATCGGTATTGATCTTCAAACCCTTTAGAAATTAAATTCTCACTTTTTTAATTTCTTGGCAATATAGACACGAAGAGGACATCTGCAAAGGTAGATCAGAGCAAAGCGGAATGAGAATTTACATTCTTTTTTCTTTTCCAGACATTCAACGAACGATTCTATTCCAATATCTTTTGCATTGCAAAGATTGTTAAATCCCGAGTAATAACATACAAAATCTTTTGGGCATTCAACTCCTATAATAATTTCTTCCACCTGGTTTCTAATGTCTTCCTCTACCTCTTCTGCCCTGCTTTTAAGTACCTGTTTCATATATACCTGATCTCCTTTTAGTAATATCCAAACGTTGTGATGAGGTTAAGTTTTTATATACTATGATGCTGTATGTTCACGGTGACACAAATCACAAAGAGCATTTTCCCCTATTTTTTTTCATCAGGTTGTAAGTAGTTTTAATGGCATAAAAATTGCTATATAAATTAATGAAATGAAGAAAAGACAGAATATTTTTAGCCTTATTCTGAAGCTTGATAGAAAACTGGAGGGAGTTTCTAAAGCCTATGAAGAGGAGCCAATAGGTTATGAGGCATTCCCTTCAAGATATCTTGATAAAGTCCTGAAGAATTACCATTATAGTATGAGATTTTTTGATAAAGCTGAAAAAATCAGTTCTACGGATTTATAGAAAATCAAATTATTAAAATCTCCTTAATTTTTAACCATTTTTTCTATTTTGTCTATAGCTTCTTTTGCCCACTCCCCTAAGGTCTTCTCTTTAAAATCCCCTTCAATATAAATGCATACAGGGTCTGTTCTTACACTCAATTTTTCCAGAAATATCAGAGCAGGCTTAAAGCCAGCTTCTCCCGTTGCCCATGCAGCCAATCCAAGTGTCTCTGCATCATCTCTATTAAATGCTGCAATAACCTTATCCCTGAAAAAATCTACTGCCTCAATTATTTGTCTTCCCAATCTTCCTATTCCCCATAGACCTCCCTTAATGAAAAATGATTCCTCAAGGGAATGGGCAACCATCATGTTTCCATAGGGATCAATTAACTCGGGTATATCCACAATAATTTCAGCAATTGCCTGGGGCGAACTCCAGCCAATTCCTCCTGATTCATCGTTCATTGACCAGAAGAGGTTTCTGATATATTCACGAACCCTCTCCTTATCTCCCTGTTCCCACCAGTGTTTCATGAGTTTACCTACAGCTTCGATGGCCGGCCACTTTATTCTTTTATCAATATCGTAGAGGCTAAACTTCAGTTCCCTCCAGAAGGGCTTGTGTTTTGTACATAAATCAACAAGGCGGGTATAATCTTTTTGCAACAGGAGTTCCCTGACCTGTTTTTTTATCAGTCCATTATGCTTCATGAATTTCATGCTGCCATGAGTTGATTTCAGGCTGGCAAGATTTACTTTCTTCCCTTCCATCGCCTATAGAGATTATTATCTATAGCCATGGAATCGATGACCTTTCCTACCATAAAGTCGACAAGTTGATCTATATTCTCTGGATGACTGTAAAATGCAGGCATTGCTGGAATAATTCTTACTCCCATCTCTGAGAGCAAAAACATGTTTTTGAGATGAATTGAACTCAAAGGTGTTTCCCTTGGAACCAGAATAAGGGTACGACCCTCCTTTATCATCACATCTGCTGCTCTTTCAACAAGATTATTTGCATAGCCATGGGCAATCCCTGACAGAGTCTTCATCGAACAAGGAATTATGACCATGGCATCAACTTTGGACGACCCGCTCGACATAGGTGCAAGGAGGTTATCTTCATTGAAATAGTACAGGCTTGATTTTGGTAGATTTAAGTCCTTTTTTATCTTTTTCTCAACGATCTTCTCATTACCCTGCCAGCCATAACCAACTTCATCTTTTAAGATAAGCCCGCCTTCTTTGGTGATTGTCAGATATACCTTATCTCCTCTCTTCAGGAGAAACTTGAGTAGCCTGACTCCATATATGCTTCCGCTTGCTCCAGTTATGGCTATTGTGTA
>DAITNM010000010.1:0-13825 GCA_036834585.1 Thermodesulfovibrionales bacterium
GTTGCCCTTTCATTGGAGGGGTCAAATTTTACTGCTTTTTCAAAAGTGTTTTTTGCCCTTAAGTTTAAACCAAGTTCCAGGTAAATGTGGCCGAGTTCAGCCATATAAAGAGAATTAAAGGGGTCAAGCTTGATGGCCTTACTGACAGACTCCTCTGCTTCATGCAATTTTTTCTCATTTTCCAACGTTAAGCCGAGATAGAAGTGATAATCTGGTACAGAGTTGTCGAGATAAACAGCCTGTCCAAATAATGCTGCTGCATCTGCATAGAGTTTTTTCCTTAAGGCTTGTTTACCTTCTTCAAACTTTGCTTTTGCCATGTCAAGATTGTGACCATCACCGGGCAATGTCCTGGATGATAAGCTTTCATCATATTCCTTTCTCATTTTTGGGTCGGAAAGAGTTTTGTATGCAATAGTGATAATGGAAAAGAGATTGTTTAATTTATTCTTCAAAGTATTCGAAGTAAGATAGAAGTGTCTGTCAGGATGAAACTCTCTGGCTTTTTTGTAATAGGCCCTTTTAATATCATCGGAAGTTGACCATTTCGAGACACTTAGGAGATCATAATAATTAATAGATGGGAGCCTGTTGTAGAGTTCTTCAACATTTTCAACAAAGGACGAGTCCAGTACTGCTTCTTCGGCTTCTTTTAATATCTCCTCTCCTATTTTATCTTCTGTTCCATCTTTTTCATGAATTTCGATTATTCTCGCACTCATCAGGGCATAGAGTGTCTTTATTGTCTGAAAATCGTCCAAGGGCGAGATGGAGAGGATTTCCCGTACTGTATGGCCCCCATCTATAAGGGAAAGTATTTCTTCGTCTCTTTCATGAAGTTTGATATCCTGGAAAAGGTTCAACGGGTCTTTAGAATAGTTCAGTATTGTATCCATGGGAAGAAAGGTATTCCGGATATGGGCAATATTATCTATTCTTTTACATCCACGATAAATAAGGTTAGCTGCACTGAGTTTCAAGGTTATGAGCTCTTCTGAAGGGAGAGGTCCTTCTTTAAATTCAAACTTTCCTTCTTTCCATTGAAAGAGGCTCAGGATAATCTCCTCAACCTGATTTGTTACTGCCCAGAAAATCTCTTTGGGTTTGAGATAGCCAAGTTCAACGAGAACCGAACCGTGACGCTTTCCTGTTTTTTTCATTACATCAAAAGAATGGTAATACTGCTCAAGGGTAAGCCTGCCAACCTTTATCAGAACTTCACCAAGGCGGTCTTCCTCAAGGTTTGAAGCAGCAAATATGATGTCACCATTTTTGATATATATCCGCTTGCAGATATTGCCATCCCTTACCTCAAGAATTCCTGTCTTCTCGTTCCTTTGCAGATCAAGAAAGATGTCAGAAAGAGGAAAATGTTTTAAAAGACCTGAGATTGAACTCATTTCAACTCCAACCATGAGACCGGAGCCATTCTGTTTTGTCCACACTACCTTACCAGGCATGGCTAAGCTGAGTTCTTCAATCTTAATATCAACAGGGGTGCCCAAGGTTAAAGGAGGCATACCCTTGATGGTAAAACAAATCCCTTTCAGGGAGAAGTTCTTAGTATATGCCTGGTAGGTATTCCCTCCAATGAAAAGCTGGAACTCTGCTAATCGAGTATATCTTTTAAATCGCCTTTTGTCCTTAACAGAGTCCACAAACTTATCCTCCCAGGAAAAACAAAACAAAATTCATGCCATATAATTTATATGTCTAATCCTTTTGATAGCAGTATTATTTGGAGGAAAAGTACTGGTTAACTCTTATCGGAGTGACAAATTTTGTTATATGCCTGGGCTATTTAGACATTAACTCGAACAATGCAGACATTATTTTAAAAAGTCAGCACATCAGTTTATGCTACCATCATACTTGTCCAAAATAATATATAAAACCATTTATTTTTTTGGTTGGCTTCAAAAAATGAGATTGCTTCGGAGCTAACGCTCCTCGCAATGACGATAAAGTGGCATTTCATATTTAATTTGTCATTGCGAGCGTAGCGAAGCAATCTCTTGTTTTGGACACTAATGTGCTACCAGAACTGGCAATGAAACGAGCTGTTGTTACAGGGATCGGGGCTGTTAGTCCCATCGGCAATTCCTTTTATGAATCTTGGCAAGCTGCAAAGGCCGGACTTTCTGGCATAGGGCCTATAACGAGGTTTGACACCTCTGAGATAAGATGGGAAGTCGCAGGAGAGGTAAAAGGATTTGATACAGGGGCATTTCTTTCCCAAAAAGAAATAAACCGTCTTGATCCATTTGTTCACTACGCAGTTGCTGCAGCAATTATGGCTGCTGAAGATGCAGGACTGATTTCTTCAAACTCATCACTCATCACTCGTCACTCGTCACTCAATTCTGGTGGGGTTATTATCGGTTCGAGTAGGGGTGGGATAAGCACATTAGAAAGGTCAATAGTCAATAGTCATAAGTCAATAGTAGGAAAACAAAAAAATACTTTACGCCTCACGCCTCACGCCTCACGCATTTCCGCCTATCTGATGACTTCAACAACAATAAGTATGGCCTCATCCTATGTTGCTCAAAAACTGGGCATTCATGGTTATTGCCTCGGAATATCCAATGCCTGTGCATCAGGCGCAAATGCAATAGGCGAAGCATATCGATTAGTCAGGTCAGGTTATAAAGGACCTGTCCTCTGTGGCGGTGCTGAAGCTCCTTTATGCAGGATCTGTGTTGAAGGATATGGAGTATCAGGTGCTCTGTCAAAGGTCAAAGATTCCTCTGCAAGCAGGCCTTTTGACAGGACGAGGAACGGTTTTGTCCTTTCAGAAGGCGCCTGTATTCTCGTAGTAGAAAATTATGAAAGTGCAATAAAAAGAGGTGCAAAAATTTATGGGGAGATTATAGGTTATGGAAATACAACAGATGCATTTCACCAGACAATACCAGTCCCTAATGGAGAGGCAAAGGCAATGAAACTGGCCATAGAAGATGCGGGTTTGAACCCTGAAGACCTTGACTATGTTAATGCCCATGCCACATCAACGCCTCTTGGTGATAAGACAGAGACAGAGGCGATAAAAATGGTATTCGGGGAAAAGTCAGGGGGAATCCCTGTTAGCTCTTTGAAATCAATGACAGGTCATATGCTTGCTGCATCAGGAGCACTCGAGGCAGCCTTAACCTTGATGAGTATGAAAGAGGGAGTTATCACGCCTACAATCAATCTAAAAGAGCATGATCCTGAATGCGACCTCGATCATGTAAAGCAAACAAGAGAGGCTAAGCTCGATGTTGCGCTTTCCAACTCATTTGGTTTTGGTGGAGTAAATGCTGTGTTGGTATTCAGGAACCTATCCTGACCTTCCCTTATTAACCAGAAAAATTCATTTAGACAATGCAGATGTTGTGAAAAAATTTATTTTTCGATACCTTAGTGTACCTTAAACAAATGGTTTACTGAATATTTTAGTGAATATAACGAATAAAAATATTCCCAATTAAATTATCGAGTTAAATAAATTTTTGAACAATGTCTGCATAATTTGAGTTAAGGGGAGGATGGTGGGGTTGAATCCTTAAATTCCCTTATCGCCTCATTCTCAGGAGTTTCTGACTGACTTCTGTATTTGGGTGAAAAGTGCATAACGATAAGATTTCCGACCTTTGCTTCTCTTGCGATTCTTCCTGCTGTTTTTGCTGTGAGATGGAATCTCTCCAATGCCCTGTCCCTGTCTTTTTCAAGGAAATAAGCCTCGCAGTAAAGTGTATCAGAATCACGCACAAGCTCAATAATCTTCTTTATATTCTCGTCGCTTAGTGATACGTCAGTGACATAAGAAACCTTCTGACCTTTTGTTATTTTTGCAATGTCTCTCAACTCCTCAAGTTGATATCTTCTGTCATCTACTATGAACTCTGTATCCCCTGACTTGTGTTCCCTGATAGCCTTCTTCAGTTCTGAAAGCCATGGTCCAACAGGAAGCCCCCTCTCTGTTAAGGAAGCTTTATTGATATTAATGTGAAAATCTTCCTCGAGGGAAAAGGCGAGGCAGGGTATCTGATGATCCAACTGAATTGCCCTTACTATAAATAAAGGCTCCTTTAAAACAAAACCGTCAAAATTACATACACTACCTTCTCTTTTCTCAAAACAGTTTTCCGCATAAAAGCCTGAGGTGATCATCTTATCATCCTTTATACAAAAGACCTCTATTTTCAGGGGGTATTCCTTAATCAGGTTCCATGTGTAGCCCTTTAATTTACCCTCTATACATTCTGTTATGTTTGAAGGGCCATATATCCTTAAAGGTCTCTCTCTTCTGAGAAGAGCCCTGAGAAGAGTGTCGAACCCGATGAAATGGTCTATATGAGTATGTGTTACAAAGACATCGGTTATCTTCTGCAGGTCCCCGGATTTGAGTCTATCGATACTGCCAATATCAAATAATAATGCCCTTTTTTCTCTTATGATCCTGATAAAAAGACAGGGATCTTCAAAAGGACCATTTATCATTCTGTGAATGAATGTCGGTTTCATGGGGTATTATATCCTAATTACTCCCCTGTGATATAATAGCCTTGAGCAAAGAGCAAAGAGCAAAGAGCAAGAAACTCTATGCTCAGTGCTTTTTGCTCTATGCTATTAAAAGATATGTCCGAACTTAGAAGAGATCCTATAACAGGCCGCTGGGTTATTGTTTCAATAGAGAGAGGAAAACGGCCCACAGATTTTATTTCACCTTCTTCTCAGAGAAAACGTGGTGGTTTCTGTCCCTTCTGCCCTGGGAATGAATATACAACTCCACCAGAGATCCTTGCCTTCAGGCCTCATGACACAAAACCAAATTCTACAGGATGGAAACTCAGGGTTATGCCCAACAAGTTCCCCGCCCTCCAGATATACGGGGATTTAAACAGGATGGGAGAAGGAATCTTTGACAGGATGAATGGAATAGGAGCCCATGAGGTAATCGTGGAGACGCCTGAACATTTTCTCTCACTTTCGACAATGCCCCTCAAGGCGGCAGAGGATGTATTGTGGGCTTATTATATGAGGCTCTCTGATCTCAAGAAAGACAAGAGGTTTAAATACGTCATGATATTCAAGAATGAAGGAGAGGTGGCGGGTGCCTCCCTTGAACATACGCACTCACAGTTGATAGCACTCCCTGTCATCCCCAAGCTTGTGAAAGAAGAGATCGATGCATCCAGAAAATATTTTGACTACAAGGAGAGATGCATATTCTGTGACCTCATAAATCAGGAACTTGAAGATGGCAGGAGGTTGATCTACCAGAATGCCGGTTATGTTGCCCTTGCACCTTTTGCATCAAGGTCACCCTTTGAGACATGGATTCTACCCAAGTCACATGAACCCAATTTCAGTCCGCTAAAGGATGATTTTTCAGGCTTTGCAGATATTCTTCAGAAAGTCCTGAAGCAGATGGACAGGATACTTGACATCCCTCCTTACAATTTTCTAATCCATACATCCGTTTTCCATGATGAGGTGAGTGAATACTACCACTGGCATCTGGAACTCCTGCCAAAGCTCACAAAGATTGCTGGTTTTGAGTGGGGCTCAGGATTCTATATCAACCCTACACCTCCTGAAGAAGCAGCTAAATATTTGAGAGAGGCGAAAATATAGCAATGAACAAGAAGCAAAGGGCAAAGGGTTTGTGATGAAGATATTGATTGCAAGTCCTGAGGCAGTCCCTTATGCAAAGACAGGTGGACTTGCAGATGTTGCCGGCTCCCTTGTTAAAGAATACAGGGCAATGAAAAAAGAGGCATATGTCATCCTGCCTCTTTACAGAAAAATAAGAGAAGGAAATATTCATCTGAAGAATACAAACTTAAAAATAAAAGTCCCTGTAGGGGACAGACAGGTAGAGGGAGAGATATTTAGCTGTCAGCCCTCAGCATACTTTATACGTTGTGACGAATTCTTTGACAGGGAAGAGCTTTATGGAACCCCCTGGGGAGATTTTTTTGATAATGCCTCCCGGTTTGTCTTCTTCTCAAGGGGAGTGCTTGAGGCATGCAAGGCGTTAAATATCAGGCCTGATGTGATTCACTGTAATGACTGGCAGACTTCTCTCATACCTTTGTATCTCAAAAAATTATATAAGGGAGATAATTTTTTTAAAAATACTGCTACCTTACTTACAATCCATAACCTTGGATACCAGGGGCTTTTCCCTGCCTCTGAGATGCCCCTCACCGGTCTTGAATGGGATCTTTTCAGCCCTGAAGGCATAGAGTTTTACGGAAAGGTAAATTTTCTCAAGGCAGGTCTCATATCTGCAGATGTGCTTACGACCGTGAGCAGTTCTTATGCAAGAGAGATTCTTATAAAAGAATTTGGGTTTGGACTCGAGGGTGTTTTGAAGAAGAGAGAGAAAGACCTTTATGGGGTTATAAACGGAATAGATTATGATGAATGGGACCCATCAAGAGATATATATATTCCTGAAAAGTTTAACCTCGATAGCCTTCAAGGTAAGACTGAATGTAAAGAGAATCTTGTGAAAGAGGCATCTCTCGATAAGGTAGACAGACCTCTTGTAGGGATGGTAGGCCGCCTCTCTGCCCAGAAAGGGTTGGATCTTGTTCTGCAATCTATAGAAGAACTCATGTCTTTGGGGGTAAATCTTATTATTCTGGGGAAGGGAGATGAGGAATTCCATACTGGTTTTTCACAAGCTGCGAAGAGACACAGGGAAAGAATCTCCGTTACCATTGGTTTTGAAGAGCCCCTTGCCCACAAGATTTACGCTGGTTCAGACTTCTTTCTGATACCATCCAGATATGAGCCTTGTGGTCTTGGCCAGCTCATTTCGATGAGATATGGTAGTATTCCTGTAGGGAGGTCAACAGGCGGTCTTGCAGACACCATACAGGACTTTAATCCGCTGATCTCAAAGGGAACAGGATTCCTTTTTTCTGACTATACTTCTTCTGCGATGCAGGATGCCATAAAAAGGGCACTTTGTGTTTATACTGACAGGGACAAACTGAAGAAGATGATTCTTAGTGCAATGAATATGGATTTTTCATGGAAGAGTTCAGCGGAAAGATACATAGAACTTTATAAACATGCCATGGAAAAAACAAAGGGTACTGCTTAATAAAAAGGTTTGTGATGGATAATTTCCGTACTGAAGAAAAAAAAGGTGACCTTGAAGGCATCATAGAAAGCTTTCCTGATGCTATCGTTACCTTTGACCTTAATGGGGTCGTCACATCATGGAATACAGGAGCAGAGAATATGTACGGCTTCACAAAGGAAGAAAGCATCGGGAGATTTTTACCTTATTCTCCCGTCTTCTTTTTGAGTACTGAAAAAGAAAATATTGAAAGGATAAAAAACGGAGAGATTCTGAAGGATTACGAAACTATAAGGCAGAAGAAGGATGGTACTACCCTGGAGGTCAGCCTGACTGTTTCCCCGGTAAGAGATCAGGAAGGAAGGATTATAGGTGGTATTTGCATTTCAAGGGATATATCAGAGAAAAAGCGCGTCGAAAAAGAACTGGTGAGGAGAAATCAGGAACTCTCAAGACTTTTCTTCATCAGCTCGGCAATGAGGGGGACACTTGAACTTGACAGACTTCTGAGGATGATTCTCACTGCTGTTACTATGAGTGACGGCCTTGGTTTTAACCGTGCAATCCTATTTCTTGTTGATGAGAGTAAAGCTGTGTTGAAAGGGGCTATGGGCGTTGGGCCTGCGAGTCCTGAAGAGGCATTTCAGATATGGGATCGCCTTTCCCTGGAAAAGAAGACCCTGTCTGACATAATTTATGAGATAGAAACCGGGCCCTTGAGGAAAGATTCATTTCTTGACCGTCTCAGCCTCAGCATGGAGATACCACTATCAGAGGATACAGTTCTCACAAGGGCTGTCAAAGAGAGGAAGCCCTTTAATATTCATGATGTGAAAGAAGAGCCGCTCTCGGATGCTGCATTCATTCAGCAGTTAGGCACGCAGGCTTATGCTGTTGCGCCTCTCATATCGAGAGATAAAATCATAGGTGTTATATGGGTTGACAACCATTTTAACAGGAGACCTATCCTCGAAGAGGATATGAGGTTTCTCAGTGCATTTTCGAATCAAGTTGCAAGCGCTGTAGAGAGCACAAGGCTATTCGAGCAGGTTGCCATGGCAGAACAGGAACTTGAAAACATATTTGAGTCTATATCTGACAAGGTTTTTTTTACCACGAAAGACTATGTAATCAGAAAGATAAACAAGGCTGTCAGTGAAAGGCTGGGCAAACCACCTGAAGAGATTATAGGGAAGAAGTGCTATGAAATATTTCATGGAAGGAACAAACCGAGAAAAAAGTGTCCTCATCACAAAACGATCGAGACAAAAATGGCCTATGTCCAAGAACTTGAGGAGCCTTACCTTGGAGGGACGTTTATCACATCGAGCTCCCCGATAGTAGACAGTACAGGAGAATTTATTGGTACTGTCAATGTGATGAGAGATATCACTGAGATTAAAAAGCTCCATGAACAGCTTATTATGGCACAGAGAATGGCAGCACTTGGAGAGGTTGCAGCAAGGGTAGCTCACGATATAAGAAATCCTCTCGTATCGATAGGCGGATTTGCAAGGAGACTCGAAAGGAGTCTGGAAGGCCCTATTAAGGAATATGCGGAGATAATAGTTAAGGAGATTTCAGGGCTTGAGTTAATACTCATGGAGATTCTGTCGTTTGTGAGAGGGGTGAGTCTGGAAAAGCAGATGGTCAAGGTGGACTCTATCGTTGATGAAGTTACTGCAGTGATAAAGTCCGAGCTCGAGGAAAAACAGATAACCCTTGTGAAGGAACTGGATGCCCCTTTTGAGGTTTTTGTGGACTCTGGCAATATTAGAGAAGCCCTGCTCAATATCCTCACAAATGCTGTTCATGCTATTGGAAGCAATGGGGAAATTGTTGTCAGAACATACAGAAAGAGAGATTCAGTAGTCATTGAAGTAAAAGACACAGGAAGTGGTATCCCTGAGGAGGCCCTGCCGTTTATATTCGACCCGTTTTTTACGACAAAGGGTTCAGGAAGTACCGGCCTGGGGCTTACGATCACACATAAGATCATTGAAAAACATAAAGGAAAGATTGAAGTTGAAAGTAAACCCAATGCGGGAAGCACCTTCAGAGTCTTCCTGCCTTTAAAAAGTGAGAGTGACCCCCATTAGAAAGGATAGGTTTTCTAACGGGGTGAAATGGGAGGGACACTATGAAAATACTCGTTGTAGATGATGACTTGCATATCCAGAGGCTCTACAAGGAAGAGCTTACTGAAGAAGGCTATGAAGTTGTTGTAGCAGGCAACGGAACAGAGGCGATGGATATGTTTGAGAAGGAAAATCCCGACCTTGTTACACTTGATATCCGATTACCTGATGTAGATGGTATCCACCTCCTGAGGCAGATGAAGGAGAAAAAACCGAAGTTACCAATTATTATGTCTACTGCTTACGATTACAGAAATGATTTTTCTGTTTGGGCATCAGAGGCCTATATTGTGAAGTCATCTGACCTCGGTGAAATGAAGTCCATGATAAGAAAGTTACTCGGAAAAGAATAAATGTCCCGTGAGATCTACCTTGAGGGCACTCCTTTACATGAGGCGCTGACAAAATGGCTTTCAAGATTTGACTCCGAAGAATCTGGAAGACCTCTTCCCAGGGAGATAATCCATGTTAAAGATTCTCTCGGAAGGATTACTGCAGAGGCAATTATCGCAAAGATTTCCTCTCCCTTTTATCACTCATCAGCAATGGATGGTTATGCTGTAAGGTTTGTCGATACCTTCGGCGCATCGGAAACAAGCCCTAAGAGACTAAGAACAGAAGAGCAGGCTGTCTATGTTGATACAGGTGACCCAATGCCTGATGGCTTTAATGCAGTGATAATGATAGAGGATGTGAATATAGTAAGAGCAAAGAGCAAAGAGCAGAGTGCGAAGAGTGAGAAAGATGAGTCAGGGTATATTGAAATCATTTCTCCTGCTACACCATGGCAGAATGTGAGGGTGATTGGAGAGGACATCGTTGCAACTGAGCTTATTCTCCCTGAAAACCACAGGATAAGACCTGTTGATACAGGTGCAATGCTTGCGGCTGGGTATACAGAAGTTGCAGTAAGAAGGAAGCCGAAGGTAGTCGTTATTCCTACGGGCACAGAGATTGTGGAGCCGGGTACGGAGTTAAAAAAGGGTGACATTATAGAATTCAATTCGAGAATTCTTGGCGGTCTTGTCTCTGAATGGGGAGGAAATGCAGTGAGATTCAGGATAGTGCCTGACAGGTTTGATGAAATCAAGAAGGCGATACTTGATGCCCTTGGAATGGGAGACATGGTTGTTGTTAATGCAGGTGCATCTGCTGGTTCAGAAGATTTTACTGCAAGGGCGGTAAGGGAGCTCGGAGATGTATTACTTCACGGAGTAAATATAAAACCTGGCAAGCCTGTAATCCTCGGATGGGTAAGGGGCAAGCCAGTTCTTGGAATTCCTGGCTATCCGGTCTCGGCCTTTATTACATTCCACTTGTTTGCAAAACCTCTCATATATAAATGGCAGGGTCTTGAAGTTGAAAAGCCGGAGATGATCAGGGCAAAGATTTCCAGACAGGTTGCATCAGCCCTCGGTCAGGAAGAGTTCTTGAGGGTAAAGATAGGGAAGGTGGGGAATAATCTTATAGCAACTCCCATTAGCCGCGGCGCTGGTGTGCTTATGTCTCTTGTGCGTGCTGACGGCTTTGTCCGGATACCAGCAATGTCCGAAGGTATCGGTTCAGGTACGGAGGTGGATGTAGAGCTTATAAGATCAAGAAGTGACATTGAAAATACGGTTGTCTGCATCGGAAGTCACGATAATGCACTCGACCTGCTTGCCAATATATTGAAAAAGAAATATCCAAGGCTTTCCCTCTCATCTGCTCATGTAGGATCAATGGGTGGTCTGATGGCATTAAAAAGAGGTGAGGCGCATTTTGCCGGAACGCATCTTCTAAGTGAAGAGACAGGAGAGTACAATGTGCCATTTATAAAGAGGCTCCTTTCTGATAAAAAGATTGTCCTCATTAATCTTGTATACAGGGAGCAGGGCCTTCTTGTGCTCAAGGGCAATCCTAAAAACATAAAGGGGTTTAAAGATTTAACAAGGGATGATGTCATTTTTGTGAACAGACAGGCTGGTGCCGGAACGAGACTCCTTACAGACAAATGTTTAAAGGAGCTAAGTATAAACCCGAAAGATGTGAAAGGATATGAGAGGGAGGAATACACCCATATGGGGGTGGCATCAGCAGTCATTACTGGGATTGCAGATACGGGGCTTGCGATCCTTGCATCTGCAAAGGCACTGGGGCTTGATTTTATACCGGTCGCAAAAGAGAGGTACGACCTTGCCATACCCCGTGAATTCCTTGAGACAGATATGCTACAGAATCTCCTGAATATTATCAGGGTAGATAAGGAATTCAGGGAGACTGTGAAGGGACTCGGGGGGTATGATGTGTCAGATATGGGGAAAGTGATGTATGAGATGGATTAAAGAGTTATCCTCCGTTGATAACTTCTTCTTCTCCTTCTTCTATGAATCTTTTTGCCCCAATAAATCTCTTGAAGTAGTAAGGTGTTGTGAGATTGTCTATTGAGACCTTCTTCTTTACTGAAGAGGCATGTATGAAGAGGTTATCTCCAAGATATATTCCTACATGTGAAGGAAAGGGTGCATACGTTCTGAAGAATACGAGGTCACCGATTGAGAGTTCTGCCTTATCAATTGGATCTCCCTCCTGAAATTGCTGTCTTGCTGAGCGCGGGAGATTTATTCCAATCATTCCATATACCTTCTGAACAAATCCTGAACAGTCAATGCCGAAAAGATTGTTTCCACCGAACCTGTAGGGAATATTTTTTAATTTTTTTGCAAAAAGGATAAGTTTATCCCTCATTCCCATGTCGCTGAGTTCTTCAGATGCAGAGGTCTCTTTTATATCCTTCTGTATCTGTGCTTCAGAGAGGGTTGTTTTGTCCACTTCTTCCTCTGGTTCGAGGTAGATTATCTGACCGGGTTCCAGCATGTCTGTTTCAAAACCATTGATATTCTTCAATTCATCTACTTCAATATCAAATTTTCTTGCAATCAGGTAAAGGTTATCTCCCTTTTTTACCACATAGGTTTTTGGTCCAACCCTTTTTACAAGTAATTGTTGTCCTGGTTTGAGTTTTATTGATCTGAGATTATTGTTTTCTTTTATTTCTTCAATGGATATTGAGTACTTTTTTGATATAGAAGACAGGGTATCACCCCTTTTTACTGTATAGTATTCGGTCTTTCCTTTTGCTTTTTCTTTTTCAGTGTGAGCCGCTGAAATTATTTCATGTTTTTTTGCTTGTTCCTCTGATTCTCCCCTGCGAAGAAAGAGTATCTGCCCGGGTTTGATTCTTGCAGTTTTGAGTTCATTGAGCTCTTTGATGTCTTTGACAGATACAGAATTGTTCTTTGCAATTTTTAGCAGGGTATCACCTTTTTTCACTTTATAGGATTGAGTTATATCTTCTGCTGTATTTACCGAGTTTTCATCTTTAGTCTCTGGTATTATGAGTTTAGGCTTTACGCCCATGGGTTGTAGATGTGGTGTGTCGCTACTTACGTCTTGTTTTTTGTCCTGTTCAGGGATCTGTAGCTTTATTCCGGGCTTTATTCTGTGAGAAGAAATATTGTTCTTAGTCTTTATATCTTTTATTTGAACACCGAATTTTTTTGAAATCTTATAGAGACTGTCCCCTTTTTTGACAGTGTATGTTGTGTCTGCAAAAGTATAGGCGGGAAGGAAAATAGAAAATGCTATGAATAAGATTAATGAATAAAATCTCTTCATAATACCCTCCAAATAATACCCTCCGACTTGTTCGGATGTGTCATTCCGGCTTGTCCGGAATCTTTCTTCAGAAGGATTGCCGACAAGCGGCAATGACAGGTATGTGTTTTTCATAAAACTATTAACATTGCCTCAGGCTGCCTCTTCCCTTACGAGGTCTTTTAAAGTCGGCAGTTCTGTAAGGTCTTTTAAACCAAAATACTGCAGGAATTCTTTTGTTGTTCCGTAGAGAAAAGGTCTGCCAGGTGCCTCTTTACGTCCTATTACCTTAATAAGTCTCTTTTCAAGGAGAGTCTTTATTGCGCTGTCTGAATTGACACCGCGTAACTGTTCAATCTCAGCTTTGATTATGGGTTGTTTGTATGCAATTATTGAAAGGGTCTCGAGTGCCGGCATTGAGAGTTTGGTTGATAGCTGGGCTCCCTTGAACTTCTTTACCCATTCAGAATACTCGGGATTTGTTACCATCTGGTAACCATTTGCTATCTCAACGATCAATAACCCTCCATTTTGCTCCCTGTACTTAAGGATGAGCTCATCCATGATCCTTTTTATTTCAGGTTCAGGGAGTTCAATCACATCCTTTATTGTAGAAATAGCTACAGGCTCCCCTGAAAGAAAAAGAATGACCTCAAGGACTGCTCTCTTTTCCCTGTCTTCCATAAAGACCGCCTAAGCATATCAGATAGAGGGAAAAGAATTCAATCCTAAAATTTGATAATGTAAAACATGGTGTTATAATGCAAAATATGAAGGCTACTGTCTGTGATGCTACTCTGGAGAAAATGTGCAAAGTAGCCCACTTTAAAAGACAAAAATTGTCATAAACAAGGGTGATTAAAGCAGTGGCTTTTGAAAAAAAATAGAAATGATAAGGAATTAATATAGAAAGCACTCTGGCATAAACTTAATAAAGGTTTTCCTCTATAATATTTCTCGTTTTTTT
>DAITNM010000011.1:0-1604 GCA_036834585.1 Thermodesulfovibrionales bacterium
ATAAATCTGCGGAATCCAGATTTTCTTTTAAAATGGGAATGACAAAGGGAGCAGGAATCACAATGATTACCGAAGCATTCTGTCCAATAATTGTGATGCCTTGCGGTTTTGTCACGCTATCATTTATTTTGTATTTCTGACACTTTGAGATTGCTTCGCCCCGACAAGGTCGGGACTCGCAATGACGGTAAGAGGAAGTATTGCAAACAAGATGAGATATTATTTTTTATTTCTTAGATAATCAGCAAGAAGTCCTCTACTGTGTTCGTCGTCATGGCAGTAGATACAGAGATTCTCCCAGTTAGACCCATCAAGGGGATTATTCAGGTGATTCCCATCCTTGTGGTGTATCGTGAGGAGATGTCTGTTTTTGTAATCAAACTCCCGTCCGCATTTGGCACAGACGAGGCCGTGAATCTTTAGAGATTGTTCCCTGTAACTACTGGGCGGTTTGCTGGCTTCTTTTAACTCTCTGACGATTTCAGCAAGAGGTTTATTAATGACTGGCTTTTTAGGCTGTGGGTTCTTATATCTTGAGTAACGCCTTTTTCTCATTTAATAACCCAGTAGTAAGTGTAACAGACCAGGTCTACTTTATGTATTATAAAAGAATTTTAATGATTGTTAATATTTTTTCCTGAAAGTCTTAATCCATACTCGCCCTTGCAAGGGTAAGGACGGTTACCTCTTTTGCACCAGCCTTCATGAGTTGTTTTGAGCACTCTGTTACTGTTGCTCCTGTTGTCATTACATCGTCAACAAGTAAGAGTCTGAGCCCTCTTATATCTCCTTTTACCACGAATGCATTCTTGAGGTTTAAAAGCCTTTCTTTTCCGGACAGACCTGTCTGCGGAGGTGTCTCTTTTTTCTTAAAAAGGATATCTATCAACAGGGGAAGTTTTTTCTCCCTTGATATGACCCGAGCTAAAAGGAGTGACTGGTTAAAACCTCTTTCTCTCAATCTCTTTATACTTAAAGGAACAGGTACTACGCCATCCATACCGGATAAATCAAAGTCGAGTAGTAGTTTGCCAAGGGGTTTTGCAAGTCTTTTAAGTCCATGAAATTTTAGTTGGTTAATCGCCTCTGCAAGAACTCCAGCATAAAGGCTGTAATTAATGACCCTGGAGAAAGGAGGCGCTTTTTTAAAACACTGCGAGCATATTTCTGCATATTCAGAAGTAAAAGGCATTGCACATATCCTGCATGACGGGCCAGAGTATTTCTTTATCTGAAACCAGCATGATGAACAAATTGGTGAATGGGAAAATACATCAGATGCATTTCCACAGGATGGACATTCTGAAGGATAAATGATGTTTAAGAGCCTCGAGATCAAGGCATTAGATGGCAAGAGATGCTTTGCATCTGCCACATTTATGCCTGAGAGAGATCATACTTGCCGGGACCTTGTTTTTGGCTCCGCAATTCGTACATGAAATTATTTTAAACTCTGGTACAGCTTTATCTTCAGATGGAGTTTCCGGCTTCTGGACAAAAGCTTTTATGAAATCAGAAAATATTTCATCCTTTTCTGTTATTTCAACACCCATGCCGTTTTTAAGTGCTGATATTGATGTTTTTAAGGTTCTTTTTACAATGCC
>DAITNM010000011.1:1704-6467 GCA_036834585.1 Thermodesulfovibrionales bacterium
GGTTCTTTTTACAATGCCTTTGAGGGAAGATATCTTACCATCTGGTAAAAAAAGTTTGATATCAAGGGTGGTGTCTGGAGCAAACCCTTTCTGCGTTCTTATAAAGATACCATCTTCTGCTAAATTACTAGAGATACCTGTAAAAACTGTATTGCCAGAGCTGAATTTGACCTCAAGCCTCTTTGTAAATCTATGATCCTTTCTTTTCCTATCTTTCAGAATATTTCCTTAAGCTGTATGATTTCATCTCTCTTCTGTCCTGTCGAGATGATTTGTACCTCCACTCCTAACATAGTCTCAATCTCTTTTATATATGTCTGTGCTGTTTCAGGAAGTTTGGCAAAATCCCTTGTGCCTACAGTGCTCGTGTTCCAGCCTTCAAGCTCCTTATAGAGAGGTTCGCACTCCTCTATGATATTGCTCTCTTTCGGGAGTTCTTCGTATATTTTCCCTTTATATTTGTAAGAGGTACAGATTTTTATTGTTTTCAGACCATCGAGGACATCAAGTTTTGTTATTACAATCCCTGTAAGTCCGTTAATTCTCGCTGAATGCTTGAGGACAACCATATCGAGCCACCCGCATCTCCTCGGTCTGCCAGTTGTTGCACCGTACTCTCCGCCTTTCTCCCTGAGCATATCGCCAAGGGCATCCTTTATTTCTGTGGGGAATGGCCCGCTGCCAACTCTTGTTGTATAAGCTTTTGAAACACCAAGGACTTTTGAAATCTTTGTTGGTCCTACACCAAGGCCTGTACATGCACCTCCGGCAGTTGCACTTGATGATGTGACGTAGGGATAAGTTCCGTGATCGACATCAAGGAGTGTGCCCTGTGCTCCCTCAAACAGGACATTTCTGTTTTCAGAGATTATTCTGTTTATCATAATATCTGTGTCAGCAATATATTCAGAAAGCATTTCAGCATAACTCATATATTCACTGAAGATAGCTTCCTCACTGAGACCAGGGACTTTGTAAAGATTTTCAAGGAGGAAATTTATGTTAGTGAGATTTGTCTTTAATTTTTCCTTGAATACAGAGGGTTGTAGAAAATCCACAACTCTTATCCCTGTCCTTGCCATCTTATCAGAGTAAGCAGGACCTATTCCACGACCTGTTGTACCAATCTTTTTTAAACCCTTGAAGTTTTCGATTTCTTTCTCTATTGCCTTATGATATGGCATGATTAGGTGGGCATTTTTGCTTATATAGAGTTTTTTGTCTATCTTGATTCCTCTTTTTTTCAGACGGTCAATTTCCTCCAGGAGGACAGACGGGTCAATGACAACACCATTACCTATAATGCATATTTTACCTTCATGGAGTATGCCTGAAGGAATAAGATGGAATATAAACTTCTCATTATTGATGACCACTGTATGACCTGCATTGTTACCCCCCTGGTATCTTGCGATTACGTCTGCATTTTCAGACAAATAATCTACGATCTTTCCTTTACCCTCGTCTCCCCATTGTGCACCAACTATTATGATGACATTAGACATGTTAAATCTCGCTTAAAGGGTTATGCGTTTGAGTGAAAGAACGTTTGGAAGACTCTTTATTTGTTTTATGATGTTTGTTGTGGCAGGACTGTCTATGGTAACGACTGAGATTGCTCTTCCTCCAGGGGCCTCTCTTCCAAACTGCATCCTTGCGATATTGATCTTATTTTTCCCGAGGAGTGTTCCTATATTGCCAATTACCCCGGGTTTATCATTGTTGTATATAAAGAGAAGTTCGCCTTCAGGCACAATCTCAACCTTAAAACTGTCAATGGCTATAATACGGGGGTCTTTCCTGCTGAAGAGTGTACCTGCCAAAAAGCTTTCTCTGTCTTTTGCCTTTATCCTCATTGCAACCATGCTCTGGTAATCACCGGCATCAGCGCTTTTCGTCTCTTTGACTTCTATTCCCCGTTCTTTTGCAATGAATGGTGCGTTAACAAAATTTACGGTCTCCTCCAGAATCGGGGTGAGGAACCCCTTGATAGCAGCTATTTTTACCGCAGCCGAATCGATTTCACTTGCCTCGCCCCGATATTCAATCGTTATCTCTGTAACACCTCCTTCGAATATCTGGGCAGCAAACAATCCAAGTTTCTCTGCCAAATTTATATAGGGCTGGAGCTTTGCAACCTGGTCTGCAGGAATGGACGGGAAATTTACAGCATTCCTTATTGTTCCACGGACAAGATAATCTGCTATCTGTTCTGCAATTGCAATGGCGACATTTTCTTGAGCCTCTTTTGTTGCAGCGCCGAGGTGAGGGGTGGAGATTACATTATCGAGTGTTAGAAGGGGATTATTCTCAGGCGGCTCTTTCTCAAACACATCTAATGCAGCACCAGCAACCTTGCCTTCTGTAAGGGCATCATACAGGTCTTTCTCATTTATAATTCCGCCTCTTGCACAGTTAATGATCCTGACACCATCCTTCATCTTCTTAATTGTTTCTTTGTTTATCATGTTTCTTGTTTCTACTGTTATAGGGGTATGAATTGTTATGAAATCAGAACGTCTGAATAGCTCTTCAAGACTTACTTTCTCAACACCCATTGCCTCTGCTTTTTCCTCACTGAGGAAAGGATCGTAAGCTATCACATTCATTGCAAAGCCCTGTGCCCTTTTTGCAACCTGGCTTCCTATACTGCCTATGCCAACAACTCCGAGAGTTTTATTGAAAAGCTCGACCCCCATGAACTTCTTCTTTTCCCAGTTGCCTTGTTTCATCGAGGCCGTTGCCTGGGGTATCTGTCTTGCAAGGGCAAACATAAGCGCTATTGTATGCTCTGCTGTAGTGATTGTGTTCCCACCAGGAGCATTCATTACAACAATCCCTTTTTTTGTTGCTGCTGTGATGTCAACATTATCAAGCCCTGAACCTGCACGTCCTATAACCTTCAGGTTTGAGGCTGCATCTATAATCTTTGAGGTTACTTTTGTTGCGGATCTAACAACAAGACCGTGGTAATTGCTGATGTTCTCTGCCAGCTCATCTGGCTTCATACCTGTCTTTACTTCAACATCAAGACCTGCTTTTTTAAGTATTTCCACGCCCTTCTGTGAGAGATTATCACTAACAAGAACTTTCATATGACCCTCATGAATTATTAAATTAATAGTTCCTCAGCTACAGCTACACCAGTGCCGAGTTTTACAGGATGTCCCATTCCTTTCAATACCATTTCAATACCCGCAATTGCAGTTATCACATCAAATCTGTCCACATATCCTAAATGTGCAATCCGGAATATTTTTCCCCTCGCCCTGTCTTGTCCGCCGGCTGCTGTGATACCGTATTTCTCCCTGAGATTCTTATATACGGCCTGTCCATCAATCCCTGGAGGTGTCATGATGGCAGTTACAGCATTCGATGGTGAATCCTTTGAATAAAGCTCTAAACCAAGGGCCTGCACAGCCTTTCTTGTGGCATGGGCAAGCCTTTCATGTCTTTTAAATACATTCACAAGCCCCTCTTTCTGAAGCATTTTCAGGCTCTCATTAAGTCCAATAATTAGCGTGACAGGTGATGTGAAGTTTGTCTGGTTCTTTGCAAGGTTTTCGCGCTCCTTCTTGAAATTGAAATAAAACCTGGGTAACTTCGATGTTTCTGCCTTTTTCCATGCCTTTTCACTCACACTGACAAAGGCAAGGCCCGGAGGAAGCATCAAACCCTTCTGTGAACCTCCTACCATGATATCTATCTCCCATTCATCCGTCCTCAGGTCGTGAGCAACAAGGGCACTGATAGCATCAACAATAAGCAATGTATCCTCATATTTCTTCACAATAGATGCAAGGGCCTTTATTTCATGATAAACACCTGTTGATGTCTCCGATGCCTGGACAAAAACGCCTTTTATATCCTTATCCTTTTTCAGCTTCTTTTCGACTATTTCAGGCTTTATTGCATAACCCCACTCAACCATGATCTCATCTACTTTCAGACCATATGACTGGCATATCTTTGTCCAGCGTTCTCCGAACTTACCTCCGTTTATGACAATTACCTTGTCTCCCTGGCTAAAAAAGTTATTTACAGAACCAACCATTCCACCTGTGCCGGATGAACATAGAATAAGCACATCGTTTTTTGTCTGATATAACCACTGGAGACCTTTTTTTGCAGCATCAAGCACAGGGAGAAAGTCCGGCGACCTGTGGTGTATTATGGGCGCTGACATTGCAAGGAGTACTTCTGAAGGAACAGGCGTCGGGCCAGGGGCTAATAAGTAACGTTTCAGCATAAAAACCTCTCCTTTATATTAAATAATTTCCCCTATTTTACATTAACAGGTGATTAAAGTTCACCCTTCTAATCAAATTAGAAAGGGAAATATTTAATTCGGAATAATTATATCTCAAAAAAAGCAATATAGCATATAAAGAGGCAAAATATCAATGAATTTGGTGGACATTGAGGCGTTGAATTTCTTAAAATTATAAGTGATTCTCTCAGGAATAAAAGTCAGCAGTGGTTTTGATAACAGGATCAAGATTTGGGTGAGACTGAAAAAGAGATTATAGGCGTAATTCTCTTAAATCTTGGTGGACCTGATTCCCTTCAGGCAGTAAGGCCATTCCTATACAATCTCTTTTCTGACAGGGAAATCATAAGACTCGGACCCCCATTCCTTCAGAAACCCGTAGCATGGCTCATATCATTTTTCCGATCAAAGAAGACAAAAAGACTATATAGCCTCATAGGAGGTAAATCTCCGATACTTAATATTACTATGGCTCAAGCAAAAGCACTCGAAG
>DAITNM010000011.1:6567-13819 GCA_036834585.1 Thermodesulfovibrionales bacterium
CCTTTCTTATCAGAGTAAGAGTGGCCCTGTTAAATGGCTTGAACCATCTACTGAGGAGATGCTCAAGAGATTTGCAGAGAAGGGATTTAAAAACATACTACTCGTCCCGATAAGTTTTGTCTCAGATCATATTGAGACCCTCTATGAGATAGATATATTATATAAAGGAATAGCCAGCAGGCTCGGCCTGGCACTTAAGAGAGTGGATTCTCTGAATACACATCCATTATTTATAGAGGCGTTGAAAGATATTATTATGAAAGGTCTTAAGGAGAAGGGATGGATATAATATGAGATTGATTATTGTCGGTGGAGGAATTTCTGGTCTCTCCTTAGCTTATTTTCTTCTGGAAAAAGACCCCTCTTTAGACATTCTTGTCCTTGAATCAGAGAAAAAAGCAGGGGGTAAGATATGGACTGAGAGGGCGGACGGTTTTCTTTGTGAAGGAGGCGTCAATGGTTTTTTAGATAACAGACCAAAAACACTCGAACTTGCTTCCAGACTCAGACTTACTCCCATTAAAAGTAGCGATAAAGCACGGAAAAGGTATATATTTTCTGATAATAAACTCCATCTTCTGCCGGAATCGCCTCTTTCTTTTTTTTCATCGAATCTCCTGAGCCTTTATGGCCGAATTAGAATTTTATACGAAATCTTAGCCCCAAAAGGGAAACAGGATGAAGAAAGTCTTGCTAATTTTGCAAAGCGCAGACTTGGTGTTGAGGCATATGAAAAACTAATTGACCCTATGGCATCAGGAATATATGCTGGCGATCCTGAAAAAATGAGCCTTAGGAGCTGCTTTCCGAAGATATTCGAACTGGAGAGAAAATATGGGAGTCTCATAAGAGCTATGATAAAACTCAAAAAGGAGGCTAAAAAGACAGGGAAGAAAGTAGGAGCAGGGCCTGGAGGTGTTCTTACTTCATTTTATGATGGTATGGAGGTCTTTATCATGGGCCTCAAAAATTATTTAGGAGAGAGGCTGAAGACTGAAAGCAGGGTAGTCTCAATTGATAAAAAGGGTGACACATACATTGTCTTTCTATCAGATAATTCAAGATTTGAGGCAGAGGGTGTTATTATTGCATCACCTGCTCATTCAACATCAGAAATAGTCAGGGACTTTAACAAAAACTTGTCTCAAACCCTTGGGGAAATTCCCTATCCACCTGTCTCAGTTGTATGCTTAGGTTATAAAAAGGACAGGTTAAAACAACCTCTTGACGGTTTTGGTTTTCTTGTGCCTAAAAGAGAAGGTAAAAAATTACTCGGAACACTCTGGGATTCAAGCATATTTCCGAACAGGGCTCCCGAGGGATATGTCCTTCTCAGGAGCATGCTCGGAGGCGCCAGGTCAGCAGAAATTGCCCTCAGGGAAGATGACAGACTAATAAATACGGTTCTGGGTGACCTGAAAGATATTATGGGTATAGGAATTCGTCCTGATTTTATAAAGATTTACAGGCATGAAAGGGGAATACCGCAGTACCTCCTGGGTCATGAAAAAAGACTCGATGCAATTGACGAAATTGTCAGACGCTATAAGGGTCTTTATATCACGGGCAATTCTTACAGAGGGATTGGAGTTAATGATTGCATAGAGAATTCGTTCAAGCTGACAGAGAGGATTGTTAATGGACATCTTTCAGTTTAATTATAGAACAGGAGATGTTATATTATAAAATTTTAGGGTTGTTTTTACCCTGAAAATGTGTTAATTTTTCGTAAACCCAGTTGGACTTACAGAAGTTTTTTTGATTTATCAAACCCGTGGCAAGCCAATGGGCATTACTACGGGGTAAGGAAGGAGGGTGCGTTGCGAGAAGAAGAGATTGCAGAACTACTAAAAAAGGAAAATGAGGAGTTTAAAAAACTTACAGAGGAACATAAAACTCTTGAAGAACTCCTCGCAAAGATCGACAGCAAGCGCTATCTTACTCCAGAGGAGGAGGTTGAGAGAAAAAAGATAAAGAAGCAGAAGCTTCTCAAGAAAGACAGGATGGCAACTCTGGTTAGAGAGTATAAAAGAGGCCATGCCAATTAAGTAATTAATAGTTAGGTAGTAAATAGTAAATAGGAAGTAGTCAGGTCTCAATTTTTTTATTCAATTTTCTTCTTTTTAACTACTTACTATTTTCTGCTTACTATTTACCCAGTTAGCAAGCCTGCTGTATATAGCTGGGATGGAATTTACTATTAAAAGGGGAGGATGTCATTACAGTGAGAAGCAAGATCATAAAAGAAGGATTGGAGAGGGTTCCCCACAGGGCACTTCTGTATGCAACAGGTATTCCCAAGACAGAGATGCATAAACCTTTTATAGGTGTGGCAACGAGCTTTACTGATATCATTCCGGGTCATATCGGAATGAGGGACCTTGAACGGTTTATAGAAAAGGGGATACACACAGGCGGAGGATACCCGTTCTTTTTCGGAATCCCTGGAATATGCGATGGGATAGCAATGGGTCACAGGGGAATGCATTATTCCCTTCCATCAAGAGAACTAATTGCTGATTCTGTAGAAACAATAGCAGAAGCCCATCAATTCGATGGTCTTGTCCTCCTGACAAACTGCGACAAGATTACACCCGGCATGCTTATGGCTGCTGCCAGGGTCAACATTCCTTCAATAGTTGTCACTGCAGGCCCTATGCTTTCTGGCTATCTGAGAGGAAAGAGGCTTTCCCTCGTAAACGATACATTTGAGGCAATCGGCAAGTACAAGAAAGGACTGATAACTGACGAAGAACTTGAAGCCCTTGAAGAGTGTGCCTGCCCGGGAGCAGGCTCATGCCAGGGTATGTACACTGCTAATACAATGGCATGCATAACAGAAGCCCTCGGAATGAGTCTTGAAGGCTGCGCTACAGCGCTTGCAGTGTCGTCAAAAAAGAAGAGGATTGCATTTGAAAGCGGCAGGAGAATTGTTGATCTTATAAGGAACAATATAACGCCAAGAAAGATAATGACAAAAAGGGCATTTGAGAACGCAATAATGGTGGATCTTGCCCTCGGTGGCTCAACAAATACTGTGCTTCATATACCTGCGATATCGCATGATGCAGGGATTGAACTTCCTCTCGAAGTCTTTGATAAGTTAAGCAGGAAAGTACCTCATATATGCGATATGCTTCCTTCAGGAAGATATTACCTCGAAGACCTCGACTATGCAGGTGGGATACCAGCAGTCCTCAAGAGGCTCAAGGGGAAAATACATAATAATGTAACTGTAAGTGCAAAAGATATATTCGCGATCGCTGATTCGGCAGAAGTGAAAGATGTAGATGTTATAAGACCCCTCGATAATGCTTATCACAGGGAAGGAGGAATTGCTATACTCAAGGGTAGCCTTGCGCCTGAGGGAGCTGTTGTCAAACAATCTGCCGTTAGTAAAGGGATGATGACGTTTGAAGGTGTTGCAAAGGTGTTTGATTCAGAAGAGGATGCAATGAAGGCAATCCTTGAAGGTAAGATTAATCAAGGTAACATTATTGTGATAAGGTATGAAGGACCCAAAGGCGGACCCGGAATGAGGGAGATGCTCTCCCCTACTGCAACAATAGCAGGTATGGGACTAAGTGAATCTGTTGCCCTTATTACAGATGGAAGATTTTCCGGAGGCACCAGAGGCCCGTGTATTGGACACATATCACCAGAAGCAATGGAAGGTGGACCCATAGCAATAGTAAAAAATGGCGACAGGATAATAATAGATATCCCGAAGAGAAAAATTGATTTGAAACTCTCAAATAAAGACATAAGGGAGAGATTGAAAAAATGGAAACCCCCTGAGCCTAAGATAAAGACAGGATATCTGTCAAGGTATGCAAAAATGGTCAGTTCCGCAGGCAAGGGAGCTATCATGTTAAAATAACACAAATCTCCCTACTTCCCACCTTTGCTAAAGGGAGGCGAGGGGGGATTAATTGATAAGGAATAAAGGAGTATATAACGGAAGCATGAAAATTACTGGCGCTGAGATATTTATCGAGTCTCTAAAGAGAGAGGGAGTAAAACATATCTTCGGTTATCCTGGAGGTGTTGTCCTTGGTATTTTTGACTTTCTCTATGACGACAAAGATATCCAGCTTATCCTTACACGGCATGAGCAGGGAGCGGTTCATGCAGCAGATGGCTATGCAAGATCAACAGGGAAACCAGGGGTGGTTCTTGTAACCTCTGGCCCAGGGGCTACCAACACAGTAACAGGCATTGCAACTGCCTCGATGGATTCTATACCACTCATTGTATTTTCTGGACAAGTGCCAACTATGCTCATAGGCAATGATGCATTTCAGGAGGCTGATATTGTCGGAATCTCGAGGCCATGTACAAAATATAATTTTCTTGCAAAGGATGTAAAAGAATTGTCTAAGATTGTAAGAGAGGCATTCTATATTGCCACATCAGGCAGGCCCGGTCCTGTTTTGATAGATTTGCCCAAGGATGTAACAGCAGGAAAGGCAGAGTTCACATGGCCAGAGGTAAAGATCAGAAGTTATAACCCAACGTATGAGGGAAATAAGTGGATGATAACTCAGGCAGCACATCTAATCGCAAAGTCCAAAAGAGCGGTTATCATTGCTGGAGGAGGTGTAATACTCTCTGGTGGTTCAAAGGAACTCAGAGAACTTGCAGAATTTACAGATATCCCTGTAACAATGACCTTGATGGGGCTTGGGTCTTTTCCCGGTACCCATAAACTCTCCCTCGGCATGCCTGGTATGCATGGTACTTATTATGCAAATAAGGCGATACAGGAGTCTGACCTGTTGATAGCAATCGGTATGCGATTTGATGACAGGGTAACAGGGAAGATTGATGCTTTTGCACCCCATGCGAAGATAATCCATATCGATATTGATCCAACATCAATCAGGAAGAATGTGCGCGTGGATGTCCCAATAGTCGGGGATGTAAAAAGAGTTCTTACTGTTTTAAACAAGGTTCTGAAAGAAGAAGTAAAAGAGCAATGGGATGAGGCAAGAAGGATATGGTTGAAGCAGATAGATGCATGGAAAAGGGAGAGGCCATTAACTTACACCTATAGCGATGAGGTGATAAAACCCCAATTTGTCGTTGAAAAGATATATGAACTTACAAAAGGAGATGCTATTATTACAACTGAAGTCGGCCAGAATCAGATGTGGACAGCCCAGTTCTATAAATTTGACAAACCCAGAACCTTGCTGACATCAGGAGGTCTTGGGACAATGGGTTATGGTTTTCCTGCTGCAATCGGCGCACAACTTGCACATCCAAATAAGCTTGTTATTGATATAGCAGGCGATGGCAGCATCCAGATGAATATCCAGGAGCTTGCAACAGCTGGTATTAATAAGTTGCCTGTTAAGGTAGCCATCCTTAATAATCACTATCTTGGTATGGTGAGGCAATGGCAGGAACTCTTCTATAATGAAAGGTATTCATACACCCATCTTGAGGTAGTCCCTGATTTTGTTAAGGTAGCAGAAGCGTATGGGGTTGTTGGGCTCAGGGCCACAAAACCGAGTGAGGTTGAGCCGGTGCTCAAGGAGGCATTTAAAATAAAGAAAACGGTATTCATGGATTTTATCGTTCATTGGAAAGAGAAGGTCTATCCCATGGTGCCTGCAGGTGCTGCAATAGACCAGATGCTCTTTGAAGAAACGAAAGAGAAGGCAGAAAAGAAACTAAAGGCAGTGAAATAAAAAAGTAGCCAGTATTTAGTAGCAGGTAGTTAAGGGAAAGCAAAATTATTACATCAAGTTTCTCCCTAACTACTAACTACTTGTTACTGACTACTTGAAGTATTAAGGGGTAAATGCATGCGTCATACCATTTCTCTTTTAGTTGAAAACAAATTTGGGGTACTTTCGAGAATATCAGGTCTTTTCAGCGGAAGGGGGTATAACATCGAGAGCCTTTCTGTTGGTGAGACGATTGACCCGCAGATATCCATCATGACCATTGTTACGAGCGGTGATGACCAGATCATAGAACAGATAAATAAACAGCTCAATAAACTGATAGACGTTATAAAGGTTGTTGATATAACAGAACTTGACCATGTCGAGCGTGAAATGGTTCTTATAAAGGTTGCCCCCAGGCATGAAGATAAGGCGGAGGTTCTGAGGATTGCCGAGATATTCAGGGGCAGAATCGTGGATTCAAGCCAGAAAACATATACAATGGAAATAACAGGTGACGAAAAGAAGATAGAAGCGATTGTTGAACTCCTGAAGCCAATGGGTATCAAGGAATTTGTCAGGACTGGAAAGATAGCAATTGCCCGGGAAGGGGTCAAAAAATAGCACACCTTTCCTAACCCTACCCCTTTTATCAAATTCCCACTTGCATACCATAATCATGTCACCCTGAACCTTGCCCTGAACTTGTTTCATGGGTTGTTTCAGGGTCTCTTAACTTATTGATTTTTTTAGATGCTCGCCTCTGGCGAGTCGCCGAGGCGACTGAAACGAGTTCAGCATGACATATTGTATTTGTATTATAAGTTTGGACAGTCTTAAATCCTATCTTGATCGTTGTTTTTTGCCATTTATGAGCTTTTTTGTTGACTTCTTACCATTTTTTTCTATATCTTGTATGTGAATCCTTAGGGGGGAATCTACAAAATTCTTTGAGAAGGGGTAGCTGAGATGAATATCTCAAGTTGTTCTTCAAGATTAATCTGTTTTTATCCTACATGTAGTTTCTTTTTATTGATATTCTTTTTTCTTTGTTTTCCACCCATTATTTATTCATCTGAAATATCTACTTTAACAAAACAATCAAAAAATTCTATTGTTGCGCAAGTGGTCAATCAGGTTCAAACGAATTTATCCCAAACTTCAAGCCTTTCAAAGGGCATTGAGGAATACAAGGATGAAAACTTTGAAGAAGCCCTTGAGATTCTTAAAAAAGCCCGCAAAGAAGACCCAGCCTCTTCTTTGGCAGCCTTTTATCTGGGTCTTACTTATAAACAGCTTATGAATTATAAAGAGGCTGCCACGAATTTCAGAGATGCTGTTAAATTAAAACCACCTATTAAAGAAGCAGTAGTGGAGTTAATAGAAGTGCTCTATAATCTTGATGATCTCCAGGAAGCAAAAAAGTGGCTGGATGTTGCTGAAAGGGAAAACATCAAACCAGCTCAAACTGCATTCTTAAAAGGACTCATCCTGTTGAAAGAAAATAACAATCTTGAGGCTATAAAGGCATTCGAAAAATCAAAAGAGATAGATAAGACTCTTACACAGGCAGCAGA
>DAITNM010000012.1:0-13643 GCA_036834585.1 Thermodesulfovibrionales bacterium
GTCGGGGATCAGTTCGGAATCTGAAGAAAGATTCCCGACAAGCGGGAATGACAGACGGTTTACTATATCCCGCCATTTATTACTATTCAAAATAAAAATTAAAGTTAAATTCATCACGAAAAGAAATGTTTCCACTTTAAACTCTTACTTAATTATTATTTTTTTAGTGTGATTCTGCCCAGTTCTTTCCAAAGCCTATTTCCACTTTTATAGGCACAGAAAGCTCCATTGCTCCCTCCATCTCCTTTTTGACAACATCCTTAACAATTTGGAGCTCATGCAAGGAAAGCTCAAATAAAAGTTCATCATGAACCTGCAGAATCATTTTAGCCTTTACATCCTTTTCTTTAAAACTCTTCCAAATATTTATCATTGCAACTTTAATGATATCGGCTGCTGTACCCTGTACAGGAGCATTTATTGCAAACCTTTCTCCTTGTTGTCTTGTAATTGAGTTTTGACTTCTGAGCTCGGGAATAGGACGTTTCCTTCCGAATAACGTTGTTGCGTAACCTTTCTCCTTTACTGTCTCAAGTGTTAACTCTATATACCTTTTAACACCTTGATGCCTGTCAAAATATTGTTCTATATATTTTTTTGCATCCTCCCTTGTTATGCTGAGTGTCTCTGATAAGCCAAAAGGTGATATGCCATAGATGACTCCAAAGTTCACTGTCTTTGCAATCCTTCTCATGTCGGAATTCACTTTCTCTATCGGGACACCAAATAGCTCGGATGCAGTCCTTGTATGAATATCAAGGTCTCTTCTGAAGGCTTCAATAAGACCCTCATCCTGACTCAGATGAGCAAGGATTCTTAATTCAATTTGGGAATAGTCTGCTGAAAGCAAAATATTGCCTTCTCCTGCTATAAACGCCTCTCTGATTCGTCTCCCCCACTCGCCCCTGATTGGAATGTTCTGGAGATTCGGCTCACTGCTGCTCAGCCTTCCTGTAGCTGTTGCAGCCTGGTTAAAGGAGGTATGGAGCCGGGCAGTATCTGGATTTACTAAAGGCGGAAGCGCATCCACATAGGTGGTTTTTAGTTTACTCAAACTTCTGTAATTAAGTATTTCCCGTGGAAGTTCATGGAACTCTGCAAGCTCTTCAAGGACACTCAGCCCTGTCGAGAAACCTGTCTTTGTCTTTTTCTTTGGCTGAAAACCGAGGTTCTGAAAAAGGACCCTGCTGAGCTGTTTTGGTGAGTTTATATTAAACTCTTCTCCAGCAAGAAAATAGATTCTCCTCTGAATCCCTTCAAGCTGTCTTTCAAGCTCTTTTGAGATGTCATTCATCTTGTTTGTATCTATCTTTACCCCTGCTTCTTCCATATCAACAAGTACATGCAAGAGAGGCATCTCCACTTCAAAATAAATCTTCTCAAGATTTTCTTCTTTAAGCTTTCCAAAAAGGATCTCTTTTAATTCCAGACAGAGGCCAACATCATCTGCTGCATAAAAAGCTGCCTCTTCTATTGGAACTTCTGAAAAGGACCCCCTCTTAGCGAGGACTTCTAAAAAGGTCATTTTCCTCCGTGATGCATATTCAAGGGCAACTTCTTCAAGGCTGTACCCAGGCCTGTTGGGATTCAGAAGATAAGAAGCTATCATAGTATCAAACAGTGCCCCCTTCACCGAGACTCCATCTCTCTTGAGAATTACCAGATCATATTTGAGGTTGTGTCCTGCCTTTGATATCTGCTCGTCCCTGAAGATGGGAGAAAGTACTTCTAAGATATCCTTCTTATTAATCTGAGGAGGCACTTCCGAATACAGGTGTGAGACAGGTATATAAAAGGCGTTATTCTTTTCTACGAGCAATGCAATTCCAACAAGGGTGTCTGCCATAGCATTTCTGCTTCCACCAGAAGCACCGCCTAAGGCGGTCTCAATCTTGAAAGAAAACTCTCCAGCTGTCGCGGATTTTATCAATGAAATGATTTCCTTTAGTCTTTCGGGAGAAAAAACAATCTCATATTTCCTTTCTTTTGATTCAACAGGGATGAGCTTCATAAGGCTGGTAAATTCAAATTCTCTGAACAGGGAAAGGAGATGAGGCCAGTCAGGTTCCCTTAATCTAAATTCTTCCTTATTGATTTCAAGAGGCACAGAGGTATCAATAGCAGTAAGTTTATGACTCAATCTTACCATATCAGCATTTTCAGAGATGAGTTTTCTCAGCTTTTCTTTCTTTATCATATCTGTCTTGCTCAGCAATTCTTCGAGGCTCTGAACACCCGAGAGGAGTTCTTTTGCTGTCTTTTCACCGATACCCTTTACTCCAGGGATATTATCGACTGAATCTCCTGTGAGAGCCATAAATTCTGCAATTCTTTCAGGCTCCACACCGAATCTTTCTTTGACATATCCTTCATCAAGAACCCTGTCTTTCATCGGGTCATAGATCTTTATCCTTTTGTCAACAAGCTGGAGCATGTCTTTATCTGCAGTAACAATAAATATATCAATCCCTCCCGAAGCCAGAATTTTTGAAACAGTACCGATGAGGTCATCAGCCTCATAGCCAGGCATCTCAAAGATCTTTATGTTAAAGGCAGAAATCATCCTCCTTAGATGTAGCATCTGCTCTGAAAGGCTCCGGGGCGTTTCAGGTCTGTGAGCCTTGTATTCTTCAAAGAGCATGTGCCTTTTTGTTGGAAAAGGTAAATCAAAAGATACGGCAATGCCATCCGGTTTTTTTTCCCTGATTATCTTTAGAAGCATATTGGTAAAACCGTAAACAGCATTGGTAGGAACTCCACCTGAAGTTGAGAGTTCTTTAATAGCATAGTAAGCCCGGTAGGCGTAAGAGTTTCCGTCAATCAGGTAAATCGTCATGTTTGACAAAGTATCGCTATTATTTTACAGTAAAATATAAATAAATATTTGAGGTGAAAATTGCTCCAGACAGTAGAAGATATAAGTTTAACAAAGAAGCGCATCAGGATAGAGATTCCTTCAGATATAATCGAAAAGGAGATAAAGGATTATCTCGAAACGCTTAGACAGAAAACGAGGATTCCGGGATTCAGGCCAGGCAAGGCCCCTCTTCATCTAATAGAAAAACGCTTTGGAAAAGGAGTTGAGGCAGAAGTGCTTGAAAAGGTCATTCCCGAATTCTACGCCAGAGCATTAAAAGAAGCAGACCTCAAGCCTGTCGCCATGCCTGTTTTTGACGATAAATTAGAATATAAAAGGAATAACCCCCTTAATCTTTCCCTCACGGTTGAAGTGATGCCGAAGATTGAAAATCTCGATTATTCAGGCTTAAAGACAAATGACATCTCTGTATCTGTTGAGGACTCCGAAATAGAAGATTATCTCAAAAGACTGCAGGAGCACAAGGCTCTGTATGAAGTTGTTGAAAAGGATATTGAGAAGGATGACCTTGTTACCTTTGATTATGTTGACTGTGAAATAGTCGGTGAAGAAATGGTTCCCTCTCTTAAGGAGAAGATACTGAAGATGGGGAAAGAGATCCTTCCCATAGATATTGAAGAAAAATTGAACGGGAAGAAAAAAGGGGAAACAGTAGAGTTTACCAATACCCTGAATGAGGTTTTCGGAATAAAGGAACTTGCAGGCAAGACAGTGAAAATGAAGATTATGATAAGAGAGGTGAAGAAGAAGGTCCTGCCGGCAATTGATGACGAATTTGCAAAGGATCTCGGTTTTGGAAATCTTTCGGAATTAAAAGAAAAGATAAAGGAAAATATATACGAAGCCAAAAAAGACCAGACTGCTAAAATCCAAAAGGCAGAGATTCTCCGTCAGATTATTGAATCCCATAATTTTGAAGTGCCGGAAACAATGCTCATGAATGAGCTTGAAGCCCTTATGATCCAGGCAGAAACGTCCGGGGCAAGTAAGAAAATGAAAGGTGAAGAAAATATACAGGATGAATCAAGTGTCGTTGATTTGACACCAGATGAAACTAAACAAGGACAGGAGGAGGCTTTAGAAAACCAGGCATCAGAACTGAGGGAAAAGGCATTGAGAAATGTTCGTGCATCAATCATTATAGATGCCATTGGTCAGAGAGAAGGGGTCGTGGTAACAGAAGACGAAATGAAGGACCGAATCAATTTCATAGCTAAACGGCTCTCATCCAAACCCGAGGATATCATGAAATTCTATTCAGCAAAAGAGGGCCCTCTGGAAGACCTGAAACATATAATTTATCAGGAAAAGGTCCTGGATATCCTTCTGTCTAAAGCCACTTTGGAGAAAGGAGAGTAAATGAGTATTATTCCTATCGTCATAGAGCAGACAGGCCGTTCAGAGAGGGCCTACGATATCTACTCAAGACTCCTGAAGGACAGGATTATTTTCATTGGTACGGTTATAGATGATCATATTGCGAACACGGTTATCGCACAGCTCCTTTTCCTCCAGACAGAAGACCCTGATAAGGATATTCATCTCTATATCAATTCACCAGGAGGCATCGTATCCTCCGGCCTTGCAATATATGACACAATGCAATATGTTAAGCCCAGTATTGCAACATACTGCATCGGGCAGGCAGCCAGCATGAGTGCCCTTTTGCTGGCTGCAGGCACAAAGGGTAAGAGATTTGCACTTCCCAATTCACGGATTATGCTTCATCAACCCATGGGCGGTTTTCATGGGCAGGCTACAGATATTGAAATCCATGCCCGTGAGATACTCAGGATGAAGGATACCCTTAACAAAATCCTTTCAGACCATACAGGACAGCCGTATGAAAAGATACAGGCGGACACAGACAGAGATTTTTTCATGTCAGGAGAAGAGGCAAAAGAGTACGGTATTGTTGATGAAGTAATTCACTCCATAAAGAACGTACCAAGTAACAAGTAATGAGCAACAGGTTAAAACTTAAAACTCCAGATTTAAAAATTTCTCGTTATCCGTTACTCGTCACTTGTTACTGAATTCGAAAGATATATGGCAAAGAAAGATGAAAGCTTGCTTAAATGCTCTTTCTGCGGCAAGGGGCATGATGAGGTAAAAAAGCTCATTGCAGGACCCTCTGTGTATATATGTAATGAATGCGTCGCACTCTGTAATGAAATCATTGCAGATTCCCTTCATCCAGATGTAGAAGAGTCAACACTGCAGAAGCTTCCTACACCGAAGGAGATACATAATTTCCTCAATGACTATGTCATAGGTCAGGAAAGGACAAAAAGGATACTCGCTGTTGCAGTATATAACCATTATAAGAGAATATTCAGTCCTGTGGAATCAGAAGTGGAACTCCAGAAAAGTAATATCCTTTTGATAGGACCCACCGGTACTGGTAAAACCCTTTTTGCCCAAACATTGGCAAAGATACTTGATGTTCCTTTTGCAATAGCCGATGCAACGACTCTCACTGAGGCAGGCTATGTTGGAGAAGATGTGGAAAATATCATCTTAAAGTTACTCCAGGCAGCAGATCACGATATTGAACGTGCACAGAGGGGAATTGTATACATTGATGAGATAGATAAGATTAGCAGGAAATCAGAAAACCCCTCCATAACAAGAGATGTATCAGGTGAAGGTGTTCAGCAGGCACTCCTCAAGATCATAGAAGGAACAATGGCAAATATCCCACCTCAGGGCGGAAGGAAACATCCACAGCAGGAATTCATCCAGGTGAATACTGCGGATATCCTCTTCATATGCGGTGGTGCCTTTGTAGGGCTTGAAGATATTATCGAACGGAGGACAGGACAAAAAATTGTGGGGTTCGGCTATGATAATCCTTCAAAAAAGGAGAAAAAAATTGGTGAGATTCTGAATCTTGTTGAACCCGAAGACTTGATTAGGTATGGTCTCATACCCGAGTTTGTTGGAAGGCTGCCGGTTGTAGCAGCGCTCGATGAACTCGATGAACCAGCCATGATAAAAATACTCACCGAACCCAAGAATGCCCTTGTAAAACAATATCAGAGGCTTCTTTCTTTTGACAATGTCAGACTGAAATTCACAGAAGGTGCCCTGTCAGCAATAGCCAGAAAAGCCACCCAGCGAAAAACCGGTGCACGAGGACTCAGGGCCATCCTCGAAGAAATCATGCTTGATGTGATGTATGAGATACCTTCTCAGAAGGGCATCAAGGAGTGTGTAATAAATGAAGACACCGTCCTCAAAAAAGAGAAGCCACTCATTTTATTCGAAAGACAAGCAGAATCAGCCTAACCCCTTTTCCCAATTAATGCCTTTTTCATTGCCTTTTGAATGGTCTCTCTGAGCTTCCCGTCACTTATTTGAGATGTCGTCTCTTCTATGTATGAGAGTTCTTCAGTTGTAAGTGTTTTGACTTTTGACTTCAGACTATGGACTCCGGACTTTGCTTTCGTCGAGACTCTGCCGAGTCTGAATCGTACTTCTTTTATACCATAGGGGCTGAGCGTCTTTATGATACGCTCTTTGAAGTAATTCAGTTCCTGTAGCCAAACAGGCGAATCGACATTGAGGAGGATTTCTCCTTCCGATAATTTAGATGGCGACATATGAGATGAAAGTGGATCTTTGAATAAACCATACCAGCTCTTTTTAATCTCAGTAAGCCGTATATTGTCTTCAATCCCGAGTTCTTTGACAAGAGGGAAAAGTAAATCATCTGCCCTCTTCACTAAACCGCCTTCTTAACTCTCCCTGATCGGAGACACCGTGTACATACATAGAGCCTTTTTACTCCGCCTTCAGTAGCAACACGAATCCTTTGAAGATTAGGCATTATCAGTCTTTTTGTTTTGTTGTTAGAGTGGCTGACATTATTCCCGACAATCCTTTTTTTCCCACACAGAGCACAACTTGCCATGCTTTCTCCTCCACTGATTGCATTAAAAGAGTTTTATATGATAACATTTTAAAAAATAATGTTACAAGATTCTGAAAAAATATGGAGAAGAAAGAATTAGAAGTGAGAAGGATTGGTAATAAATGTCGAAAATAAGAATTTATGAGCTTGCCAAAAAATTGGATGTTTCAAGTAAGGTCGTTCTTAACGAGCTCTCAAAACTCGGAATAGAAGGCAAAACACACACCTCGGGTATCGAACCGGAGATTGCTAAGACCATTGAGGATGCATTACAGAAAAAGGCTGCTGAATCACTGAAGGAAGTGCTTCCCTCACCTCCTCCTGTTGAAAAACCTTCAGAGGGGCTTAAGGAACATCCAGTCCCAACAATAGAAACTGAACCTTCGATAGAGCCGCAGAAAACACTTGTTATACCAGAAGAGGAAGAAGAATTAAAGGTGCCCGACAGATTCAAAAAGGAAATAGAGACAGAAAAGATCGAAAAGTTCAAAGCTAAACCAGGGATGCAGAGGGCCTTTCAAACAATCAGAAAGATAGAGCCAAAGAGATGGCATGAACAAAAACCAACCAAGAGATTTGAAAAGGGCAGGCCTATACAGAAGGAGGAAAAGAAGCCAGCAATTCAGCTTGTTGTTCCGAGAAAAAAGACCCTAAAACTTCAGGAAGGCACAACGGTAAAAGAATTTGCAGAACTTATAAGCATAAAACTTTCTGATGTAATAAAGAAATTTATGGAATTGGGATACATGCCTACAATAAACCAGCCTGTTGATACTGATTCAGCTCTATTAGTTGCAGAGAGTTTTGGGATAAAGCTTGAGCTTTCATCTCTAGAGGAAGACACTATTATTACAGAAGTGCCAGAGGATCTGAGTAAATTATTACCACGGCCTCCTGTTATAACAATCATGGGACATGTTGACCATGGAAAGACCTCCCTCCTTGATGCAATAAGAAAGACAAAAGTTATTGAGACCGAGGCCGGTGGTATCACTCAACATATAGGCGCATACAAGGTCAATCTTAAAGGCAGGGATATCGTATTCCTCGACACCCCGGGTCATGAGGCATTTACCTCAATGAGGGCAAGGGGAGCAAAGGTTACAGATATCGTTGTCCTTGTTGTTGCTGCAGATGATGGCGTTATGCCCCAGACTATCGAGGCTATCAATCATGCGAAGGCAGCAAATGTACCAATTGTTGTTGCTATAAACAAGATTGATAAGCCTGAGGCAAATCTCCAGAAAGTACGGAATGAACTTGCAGGACACGGAATCATATCCGAGGAGTGGGGCGGACAGAATATCTTTGTTGAAGTCTCAGCCAAAAAAGGGATCGGCATAGAAAATCTTCTTGAGATGATACTCCTTCAAGCTGAGATTATGGAGCTCAAAGCCAATCCTGACAAAAAAGCAAAAGGTACTATCATTGAGGCAAAGCTCGACAGGGGAAGAGGACCGGTAGCAACAGTGCTTGTTCAATCTGGAACCTTAAAAGTTAGTGATACATTCTTAGCAGGTACCCAGGCTGGAAGGGTGAGGGCATTGATCGATGATACAGGTAAAAGACTCTCGAAGGCAGGCCCTTCAACACCGGTTGAGGTAATAGGGTTCCCTGAGGTCCCCTCGGCTGGTGACATCTTTGCCATCGTTGAAGACGAAAAGAGAGCAAGACAGATAGCCCTCGCCAGACAACTGAAACAGAGACTCGCCGATATGGCAAAAGCAAGAAAACTTACCCTGGATGAACTCTATGCGAAGATAAAAGAAGGGGAAATAAAGGAACTCAACATCATAATAAAAGGAGATGTTCAGGGCTCTGTTGAGGCAATAAAGGAAGCCCTTGAAGGTATTATCCATCCGCTGGTAAAGGTAAGAGTAATACACTCATCTGCTGGTGGAATCAATGAATCAGATGTAATGCTTGCCTCTGCTTCAAATGCGATTATCATAGGTTTCAATGTGCGACCTGAACTCAAGGCTTACCAATCAGCAGAGAAGGAGGGTGTTGATATAAGGCTTTATAATGTGATCTATGATGCTATTGAGGATGTCAAAAAGGCTCTCGAGGGTCTCCTTGAACCAACACTAAAAGAAAAGACTATTGGTAGGGCTGAGGTTCGTCAATTGTTTCCGATATCAAGGATCGGAACAATTGCAGGATGTTATGTTATTGATGGGTTGATCAGCCGGGCAAGTGATGGGATAAGGGTGGTCAGGGATAACATTGTAATATATGATGGTAAGATTGGCTCCCTGAAAAGATTCAAAGAAGATGTGAGAGAGGTGCAGACAGGATATGAATGTGGTATCCTCGTTGAAAACTTTAATGATATAAAAGTTGGAGATATGCTCGAAAACTACGTGATCGAAAAGATCGCAACAAAACTTGAGTCGTAAAGCGTAATTAGTGATGCGTGATGAGTAATTTAAAACAGATTACGCACTACGGAAGGTAATTATGCTTCCTTACAAACGTTCCCAGAGAGTAAGTGACCTTTTGAGAAAAGAGATTGCAGATATTATCATGTATAAACTCAAAGATCCCCGAATCGGCTTTATAACGGTAACAGGAGTTGATGTTACAGATGATATCAAGATAGCGAGGATTTATGTAAGTATTCTAAAGGACGAGGAAAGAAAGACCACGATCGAGATACTCAATTCTGCAAAAAGCTTCATACGTTCTGAACTATCAAAAAGACTAAGAATGAAATTTATCCCGAGCATTGAATTCAGACTCGATACGTCTATTGAGTACGGTAACAAAATAGAAAGGCTCTTAAAAGAGGCCGGAGAAGGTGAAAGTTCCTGACAAGCTCATCTCATTTTTAAAGAGCGAAGAAAAGTACTTTATAGTAACCCATATTAATCCTGACGGCGATGCAATAGGTTCTTCCCTTGCACTCTCGATGGCACTTGAAATGCTTGGGAAAGAAACATTTCTTTACGTCAGAGACCCGATACCTGAGTTCTATCATTATCTTCCGAGTTATGAGATGTTCACTAACTCAATCTCGTCACTTGTCACTCATCACTCATCACTGATTCTCATTGACTGTAATACTCCCAAGAGGGCAGAGATTGAGGGACTGAGTTTCAAGTCCTCTGTTGTTATAGACCACCATGAGACAGAAGAGGCCTTTGGCGATATACAGTGGATAGTTCCAGAAGCATCAGCAACAGGAATGATGGTCTTTTATTTGATAAAGGAGCTGGGTATAAGTATTACAAGAGAAATGGCCATAAACCTTTATTCAGCCATTGCTATTGATACCGGAACATTCAGATATGGCAATACTACCCCTGAAGCCTTCAAGATTGCTGCTGATCTTGTAGAAGCAGGGGCAAGCCCAGCGTATATATCAAACAGACTTTACGAGACATGGTCTAAAGAAAGATTCGCTCTTTTTTCCATGACGTTAAATACCCTTGAGATAAGAGGTGCTGTTGCAATAACTTACGTTACTCAAGAGATGTATCAAAAGACAGGAACAGGTCCTGGAGATACAGAGAGCTTTCCTTCCTTTCCACGGATCATAAAGGATGTCAAAGTATCTGCCTTTTTCAGGGAACTTGGCGTTAATTCCTGGAAAGTCAGTCTCCGTTCAAAAGGGGATATTAATGTAGCTCTTATTGCTTCTCAGTTGGGTGGCGGAGGTCATAAAAATGCAGCGGGTTTTGTGATTAAATCTGATCTTGGATCTGCAAAAGAAACTTTATTAAAAACCCTTCAGTTATAAATCTGATAAAATTACCATACTACTGATCATGAATATCGTCATAAATCTCAACAAGCCTAAAGACATATCATCACAGCAGGCTGTAACAAAAGTGAAAAAACTTTTTTCTGCAAAAAGAGCTGGGCATACGGGAACACTTGACCCTTTTGCAACGGGTGTACTTATTGTCTGTCTGAATGAGGCAACAAAGATAACAAGATTCCTGTCAGACCTTGATAAAGAATACATGGTGAAGGTAAAACTTGGTGAAAGAACTGATACGTTTGACCTAACAGGAAGGTTATTAGAGAAGAAAGATCCTTTTTTATTAAGCAAGAAAGATGTCCAGGATGTTCTCAAAAACTTCATTGGCCGGATAAAACAGACACCCCCTATGTTCTCTGCTATTAAAATAAAGGGGCAGCCTCTTTATAAACTCGCAAGAAGAGGTATAGAGATAAAAAGACCGGAGAGGTTAATACATATCTTTGGATTGGACCTTATCGGTTTTGCCCTGCCATATCTTGATTTGACAATACGATGTTCTAAAGGCACATATATCAGAACTTTGTGTGATGATATTGGTAAGGCTCTTGGTGTGGGTGCTCATATAACTTCTTTAGAGCGGACAAGGGTAGGAAATTTCAGAATTGAGGATTCAGCATCAATCGAAGAACTCAGATGGAAGAAAGAATCCATTCATTCAATAGATTCAGCTATTTCTTTTTTTGATGAGATAATCCTTGATGAAGAATCTTATCGTAAAGCCAAAAATGGCATGCCTGTGATTGCGGTTACAGAATATAAATTAATAAATCAATATCTTAGGCTTAAAGGTGGGGCTGGGAATACACTATTTGGGATTGGGAGAGCAGAAGGAAATATTATAAAGATTGAGAGATTGTTAAACTAATTTATTAATGTTTACAGTAAATCTTTTGATTTTAAAGATTAAAAATACTTGACAAAATGGGTTTTTTCTGGTATTCATAAGCTATGTTTTTAGGTACTAAAGGCACTATAGGGTTAGATATAGGTTCAAGTTATGTCAAGGCAGTGCAGCTGAAAGACATAAAAGGCGGATATGAACTTGAACTCTTTGATATAGTACCTCTTCCCCATGAAATTATTGTTGACGGTTCAATAATAGATTCTTTCAGACTTATAGACACACTGAAGGAACTCTTAAGGAAGTCTCGAATAAAGATAAAGGACACTGTCATAGGGATTGCCGGACATTCTTCAGTGATCATCAAAAGGATATCTTTGCCTGAGATGTCAGAAGAAGAGCTTTCTGAATCCATAAAGTTCGAGGCAGAACAATACGTGCCATTCAGTATCGAAGATGTTAACCTCGATTTCCAGATCCTCGGACCAAAAGAAGAACCTGGTCAGATGGATGTCATTCTCGTGGCTGTAAAGAAAGACACGATAAACGAATATGTCAATGCTGTGAGAGAATCAGGCCTTAATCCTATTATTGTTGATGTTAACCATTTTGCCCTGGAAAATATGTATGAGATTAATTACGAAATTGAGTCCAATAAGAATGTAGCAATTGTGAATGTTGGAGCAAGTACAATAAACATGAACATCCTGAAAGGTGGAATATCAGTATTTACAAGAGATAGTGCAGTCGGAAGTAATCTCCACACAGAAGCCCTTCAGAGAGAGTTCAATCTTACATACGAAAATGCAGAAAGGCTCAAGAGGGGAGAGCCAATCGAGAATATTCCCCCTGAAGATGCCTTTTCTATCATGGAACTGGCATCAGAAGAAATAATTGATGACATCAACCGCTCGTTCGAGTTTTACAGGAGCACAGAACTACATGAAGATATTAATGAAGTAATATTAAGTGGAGGGTGCGCTCTCATGAAGGACTTTCCGAGACTTCTTTCAGAAAAAGTGGGTATAGAGACAAAGGTCATAGAGCCCTTTAAAAACATCAAAATTTCTAAAAAAATTGACTTAGCATTCATGGAAGAAATTGCACCAATAGCGGCTGTTGCCACAGGATTAGCCCTCAGGAGACAGGGCGACAGATGATAAAGGTTAATCTTCTCCCTTTAAAGAGGAAGAAAAAACCTAAGCCGATACCCTCGTTTTTAATCACTGCGGCTGGTGTAACCGCTGTAATACTTATCGTGATGTTAGGTTTAGTCTTTGTTTTTAATTCCCGCCTTTCTTCAAAGAGGGCGCAGTTCAAAGCAAATGAAACTAAGATAGCAGAACTTAAAGCAAAGATAAAAGAAGTAGAAAATTTTGAAAAACTGAACCAAACCATTCAAGAAAGAAACAATCTTATCGAGCAACTCAGAAAGAATCAAAGTATCCCCGTGAAGCTCCTTGATGAAGCGAGTTTACTTCTTCCGAATGGAGTTTGGCTCAATGCTATAACTGAATTAGGAGAAAACGTAAACATCGATGGTTATGCCTTTGCAAACTCGGATATCGTCTCATATGTAGATAATATGAAAAATTCTCAGACCTTCACTGATGTATTCCTCCTGGAATCTAAGAGCACAAATATAGATAATTCAAATCTGTATATGTTTAAATTAACCTTTAAGCTGAAGAGTTGATAATGGCTGAAAAAATTGATATTAAAACATTGCCAAAGTATGTAAAAACAATAATATCCGTTCTCCCTGCGGTGATTATCATAATAGTCGTTACATTTGTTATTCTATTACCCAAAAACAAAGAGATTAAGGCATTGGAAAACAAAATCCTTTTACAGGAAAATGAGATAGCAAAAAGCCGGGCAAAAGCAGAAAAACTTCCTCAGCTCATTGCAGAAAATCAAAGACTCATGAGAAGATTGGACGAGCTCAAGTTACAACTCCCTGAAGAGAAAGAAGTATCCAGTCTGTTAAAACAGGTTTCTGACCTCGGCATAAGATCAGGACTCCATATCATGCTCTGGAAACCGGAACAAAAAAAGACACATCCAAGCGGGATTGTTTATGTGATTCCGGTTAGGGTCGACCTTACTGGAAATTATCATAGCCTGGGTTATTTTTTCAGCAGCCTCACAAAGTTGGATAGGATTGTAAACATTTCTGAAATAAAACTCAGCGATCCAAAACCGGTAAAGGATATCGCCTCTCTCAAGGTATCCTTCA
>DAITNM010000013.1:0-13220 GCA_036834585.1 Thermodesulfovibrionales bacterium
TCGATAATTGGACTTTCACTCTCTCAGGTAGTCCCGATTCAAAAGACAGAGGGATCTCTCAACCTTGGTGATTCTTTGCTCTTTTCCTTCCTTTCCAATTTAATCCTCGATTATAGACCTGGTGCCCAGGACATACTCCTCCACCCTGTTGCCTTTGCAGGCTGGATTGGTTTCTTTGTGACATCTATAAACCTCATACCGGTTGGACAACTCGATGGCGGACATATTGCCTATGCACTATTTGGAGAGAAACATGTTTATCTCTCAAAAATACTTGTACCGTTGATGTTTCTCCTCGGCCTTTTTTTGTGGGCTGGATGGGCTATCTGGGCAATCCTGATGTTAATCCTTGGTCTGAGACATCCTCCTATTCTTTATGGTGAAGTTCCTTTAGATGGGAAAAGAAGATTTCTTGGATGGCTTGCATTCGGGATATTTATCCTCACATTCATACCTGTGCCCTTTAAGATTTAATGATCTCATATGCTATATCGTCGCTCTTGAATAATTTGAATCCCTATTGTACTATTAGTTAAATTCTATCCAAGGGGGAACTGAATGAAGGTAATTCTTAAGGAAGATATTAAACATGTCGGGAAGATGGGCCAGATCGTGGATGTTGCAGACGGATATGCAAGGAATTATCTAATACCAAAGGGGCTTGTTGCAGAGGCCAGCACAAAGAACATAAAATTCCTGGAGCACGAAAAGAGAATTATCCAGGAGAAGTCAAAGAAGATCAGAAATTCAGCCCAGGACCTCGCATCCAGGATATCTTCTTTAACAATTTCGATTAAGGCAAAGGCTGGCGAGGAAGGAAAGCTCTTTGGTTCCATAACGACCATGGATGTTGCAGAAGCGCTTCAAAAAGAAGGGGTTGAAATAGACAAAAAGAAGATTTCTCTTGAAGAACCAATAAAGAGACTCGGCTCCTATACTGTCAATATAAAGCTCCATCCCGATGTATCAGCGCCGCTTAATATTCAGATCGTTGAGGAATGAAAGAAATAGAATCACAATTAGAGAAGGTACCTCCTCAGAACGTAGAGGCAGAACAGTCTATCTTAGGCGCTATCCTCATTGATAACGAGGCATTGCCAAAGGCATTGGAAATCATTGACAATGAGGATTTCTATAAGCTAACCCACCGCAAGATATTTAATGCAATGTTAGAACTTTTTGATAAGAACGAACCTATAGACCTTATAACCTTGACAGATTACCTGAGAAGACAGGATGAATTAGAGGCAATAGGAGGTGTTTCCTATTTATCATCCCTGGTGAATATGGTTCCTACCGCAGCAAACATCAGGTACCATTCGAAGATTGTCAGGGAGAAGGCTCTCTTAAGGGGTCTTTTGAAGTCAGCAACAGAGATTGCAAGTAGGGTATACGAAGACAATTTTGAAGCTGAAGAACTTGTGGATTTTGCAGAGAAATCCATCTTCGATATCTCGGACAAGAGGGTGAAGGCTTCTTTTGTTACCCTCAAGGAGGTCATCAAGGGCAGTTTCGAGATGATCGAACGCCTCTATGATAAGAAAGAGACAATAACGGGTGTCCCTTCAGGCTTCAGAGACCTCGATGACTTAACAACTGGTTTCCAGAAGGGTGACCTCATAGTTGTTGGCGGAAGACCATCAATGGGGAAGACGGCATTTGCCCTCAATGTTGCCCAGCATGTTGGCCTTGAAATAAAAGAGCCTGTTGCCATATTCAGTCTTGAGATGGCAAAAGAGCAGCTTGCGTTCAGGATGCTCTGTTCCGAGGCAATGGTAAATTCAAACAGTATAAGAAAAGGCTTTATAAAAAAAGAGGACTGGCATAAATTAACAGCTGCGGCAAGCAATCTAACGGGGGCACCGATTTTCATAGATGATTCATCAGGAATAACTGTTCTTGAAGTGCGGGCAAAGGCGAGAAGACTGAAAATGGAGCATGGACTCAGCCTTGTGATTGTTGACTATCTTCAGTTGATGAGGGGGAGGGGAAGCTTCGAAAGGCGTGAACAGGAGATATCAGAAATTTCTCGTTCCCTCAAGGCCCTGGCAAAGGAATTAAGTGTGCCGGTTATTGCAGTAAGCCAGCTGAACAGAGTTGTAGAGCAACGGAGACCTCCAAAGCCCATTTTAGCAGACCTAAGGGAGTCGGGTGCGATAGAGCAGGATGCTGATGTTATACTCTTTCTTTACAGGGATGAGATCTACAACAAGGATAATCCGACTAATAAAGGGCAGGCCGAAGTCATTATTTCAAAGCAGAGGAATGGTCCTACAGGAATTGTGAATCTTGCCTTTATTTCAAATTGCACAAGGTTTCTGAGCATGACAGACAGAGAATTTAATCCGCCTATGGAGGAAGAGGAGGCATTTTGAGAAGGTCTCCTGCAGTTGCTGGCCAGTTTTATCATGCTACAGCATCTAAATTAACTCAACAGGTTGAGCAGTACATAAATAGAAATGCACAAAAGGAAAAGGCAATTGCCCTTATTGTACCCCATGCAGGATTAATATACTCAGGCCCCGTAGCAGGTGCTGTTTATTCCTCGATAGAATTTCCAGAGACATTTGTCTTTATAGGGCCAAATCATACCGGCCTCGGAGCGCAGATATCTTTAATGGAGTCGGGTGAATGGGAGATACCAACAGGAGTTATCCGTATAGATGAGAAGGTTTCCCATAAGATTGCTATGAATGTACCCATGGTAACGAAAGATGTACAAGCACATTTGTTTGAGCACTCACTGGAAGTTCAACTCCCTTTTATTACATATCTTTCCAAGGAAATAAAGATTGTGCCTATAGTCATCCTTTCAGCATCTGTAAAAGAATGCAGGATGCTCGGGGAGGGCATAGCAAAAGCAGTGAGGGATGTAGGCTATCCAGTTATTATTGCGGCAAGCTCGGATATGAGTCATTATGTGTCTGATGAAGTTGCCAAGAAAAAGGATGGGAAAGCAATCGACAGGATACTCTCCCTTGATCCGGAAGGTCTTTATGAAATTGTGGTGAAAGAAAGGATATCCATGTGTGGTTATATTCCTGCCACAGCCGTGCTTTTTACAGCAAAGGCACTTGGTGCCCAATCTGCAAAGCTTGTAAAATATTCTACATCAGCAGAGGTAAGCGGAGATTACGAGCATGTTGTTGGTTACGCAGGGATTGTGCTGAGATAAAAACATAAAATTGGATTAATAATTAATTATGGCAGAAAGGTTAGCAGAGAGAAGAAAAGATAAAAGATATAATGCAGAAGGGGTACAGGGAAGTATTCACTCCCTGTCCGACTTAAACTTAACAGATATCAGCATTGGAGGAATGGCTATAGAGACAGCAGGGAGACTTGATATAGACAGAGAGTATACTTTCAAAATCAAAGATGGGAATGCCTTTATCAGTCTGAAAGGATGTTCTGTCTGGTCATTCCTCGGACAGATAGAGGAGAAGAGTACAGGGAGTTTAATTCCTATATATAGGACAGGGATAAAGTTTACGGACCTCCTGAATGGAAGAGTAAATACACTTTTAAATTTTATTGAAGAGAATAAAATGAGCACATCTGAGAGAAGACTTAGAGGGACCCGATTTAAAGTAGCAAGTTCTGAAAACATTAAGATTTGCTATCCTTACAAATATAATGTAAGAAAGATAAGTTTTTCGGGGATGGAGATGGAGGCTGAGCAACCTTTTACTCCTGGCTCCAGGCAGGATATGGAACTTCTCCTTGATAATAAAGTGTTGAATGTCAGAGGCAGAATTATTCATTGTAAGGAGATTTCTTCAAGGAATTCTGTCAGATACAAAATGGGTATAGAGTTTGTTGAGATTTCTGACAAAGAAAGGGAGTTATTAAGGAGTTTTCTCTCAAACCTCCAATAATTAAATCTACACGCTCTTGTTTTTCAGAATGATTTTATGGTACTTTATTAAGTTATGTATGCAATAATTGAAAATGGCGGAAAGCAATATAAGGTGACTCCTGGAGAGGTCATCAGGGTTGAAAAGCTTTCTCTGGAGAATGGTTCTGAGATTGTTATTGATAAGGTTCTCATGGTCTCCAAAGAAGATCGGAGTATATATGGTACTCCTTACGTTAATGAGGCTAAAGTCTTAGCAACTGTTGAGGAAACCGGGAAAGCAAAAAAAGTTCTGGTATATAAACAGAAACCCCGCAAGTCAACAAGAAAACTGAGGGGACACAGGCAGCCTTATACATCTTTGAAGATTAAAGAGATTGTTTTTGGAGGATGAGATGGCACATAAAAAAGGAGTAGGGAGTTCAAGAAACGGACGTGACAGCGAGTCAAAACGCCTTGGGGTCAAGAGGTTTGGCGGTCAGTTTGTCCGCGCTGGAAATATCCTTGTGAGGCAGAGGGGTACAAAGTTTCATCCGGGGATGAATGTTGGTAAAGGATCAGATGATACCCTTTTTGCGAAGATTGACGGCATAGTGAATTTCGAGAGGAAAGACAGGGCAAGATTACAGATAAGCGTTTATCCTGAGGAGCAATCAGTAGTATAGTAAGAATTGTGATTTGATATAGGAGGCGGGTTTTTACCCGCCTTTTTTTGTTTTTAGAAACAGTGACAGGAAAAGCTGTCTCAGAATTTTTATAATCGACAGATCATTTGTATGGCAGTCGTAAGTACCATAAAGTTGAAAGGTTTATTCGTTTACGCAAAAAAGGTTTTACTTTAAGGTGTCGTATAAAAATTCTTCACCAGCCCTTCCTGTCTTATTGGACAGTTTTATGTATTATTAATAGTTATGCAATTCGTTGATTATGTAAAAATTTACGTTAAGGCCGGAGACGGTGGAAGGGGATGTGTCAGCTTCAGGAGGGAGAAAAATGTTCCCAGAGGTGGTCCTAATGGTGGAGACGGTGGAAGGGGTGGACATGTGATCATTATGTCAACGAATGAGCTAAATACCCTTCTTGACCAGAGGTATAAGCGGGAGTATAAGGCTGAGCGGGGAGAACATGGTAAAGGGAAAAAAATGGATGGGGAAAATGGTGAAGACTTGATAATACATGTCCCTGTTGGAACGGTCATAAAAGATGCAGTCACAGGAAAGACAATAACAGACCTTGATTATGAGGGAAGTTATTCTCTTATAGCTAAAGGTGGAAGAGGAGGGCTGGGTAATGCACATTTTGCCACAGCAGTTAGGAGGGCTCCGAGATTTGCACAGCCGGGTGAAGAAGGTGAGGAGAGATGGTTGATACTGGAATTAAAGCTTCTTGCAGATGTCGGATTAATAGGTTTTCCGAATGCAGGAAAGTCAATGCTTATATCAGTTATTTCTTCTGCTAAACCAAAGATTGCTGACTATCCCTTTACTACACTTGTTCCAAACTTAGGTGTGGTAAAATTGAGTGATTTCAGGAGCTTTGTTGTAGCTGACATTCCGGGATTAATAGAGGGTGCTCATAAAGGGGCCGGCCTGGGGTTCCAGTTTCTGAGACATGTTGAGCGAACGTCCATACTTCTGCATCTGATTGATATATCGTATATGGTTGAGGGAGATCCAGCAGATAATTTTGAGAAGATAAACAGAGAACTTGGATTGTACAGCCCTTTACTTCTTGATAAACAACAGGCTGTTGTTGCTACAAAACTTGACATTGCAGATAAAAAGAAACTTGACAGGCTTAGGCAATATTGCAAAACTAAAGGCATCGATTTCTTTGCTCTGTCTGCGGTTACAGGACAGGGGATTAAAAAATTATTATCTTATCTTTCACTTAAGGTGGAAGAGAAGAGAAAAAATCGTATTGTTCGATAGGAGTTTATTATATGTCATGCTGAACCCTGAAAGTGTCATGCTGAATTTATTTCAGCATCTCTTCAGGGCAGGCTTGTTTCAGCATTTCTTTGGGACCATGAATCTCGAAGCGAGTCTCCGCTTTGAGTCGCTCCGACAAGTTCAGGGTAACAGAGACTTTTTATCAGGGTCTGATGGTAATTAATAAGGGCATCATATGAAAAGGATTGTGATAAAGATAGGAAGTAACATCCTTGCAGATGCCAAAGAGGGTCTTAACACAAGGCGCATCTACTCGATAACTAAGGATATAGCATGTCTCACAGAACGTGGTTTTGAGGTTGTTCTGGTTTCCTCTGGAGCTATCGCAGCCGGTATGAAGAAACTCGGACTAAAGGAAAGACCAAAGGATGTGAAGCTGAAACAGGCTTCTGCAGCTATCGGGCAGTCAAGCCTTATGTGGGCCTATGAAAAAAGTTTCAGCGATTTCAAAAAAAAGGTTGCGCAGGTGCTCCTTACAAGGGATGATTTTTCAGACAGGAAGAGATATATAAACTCAAAGAATACCCTCACAACACTCCTTTCTTATGGAATTATTCCCATTGTTAACGAGAATGATACGGTCGCTACGGATGAGATTAAGTTCGGTGACAATGACAATCTTGCTGCCCTTGTTGCAAATCTTGCTGATGCTGAAAGGCTCATAATACTTTCAGATGTTGATGGGCTTTATACTGAGGATCCAAAAACTCATCCGGAAGCAAAGATCATCGAATATGTTGAGGACATAACACCCGAGCTTGAGGCAAAAGCAAAAGGTCCAGGAAGTATTGTTGGGACAGGAGGAATGTATTCAAAACTCCTTGCAACGAAAAGGGCATTAAGTCATGGTATTACTGTCCATATAGTCAATGGCAGAAAGGAGGGACTTCTCTGTTCCCTTATGGCCGGGAAACATTCAGGTACACTCTTCAGGCCAAAAGAGGGAAGGCTTTCCTCAAGGAAAGGATGGATTGCTTACAGCACACGTGGGAAAGGAAGTATTGCAGTCGATGATGGAGCAGTTAAAGCCATTATTCAGGGAGGGAAAAGCCTCCTCCCTTCAGGCATTATCTCTGCTGAGGGTAATTTCGACATAGGTGACGCTGTCTATTGTCTTGATTCAAAAGGAAACCGCATAGCAAAGGGTCTTACGAACTATTCCTTTTCAGAGGTTGAGAGGATCAAAGGTAAAAAGACATCTGAGATAGAAAAGATACTCGGTTACAAATACTCTGATGAGGTGATACACAGGGATAATATGGTGCTAATGTAAAATTACTTTATGGGAAAAGAGGCTTCTATAAATCAAATTGATCTTCTTTTCAACCCCGGATCCATAGCCCTTATTGGTGCATCTCACACTGAAAAAAAGTTGAGCGGTGCTATCCTTAAAAACCTCCTGAGATTCAGAGGAAAGGTTTACCCCGTAAATCCCAAGTACAAAAAAATAATGGGCTTGAAAGCATATGCTTCCCTATCAGAGTTACCGGAACCTGTTGACCTCACCATAATCATAAGACCAGCACATGAAATATTAAAAATTCTTAGAGAACATGAGAGGAAGGCGAAATGTGCAATTATTGTTAGTTCTGGTTTTGCAGAAATTGGTGAATATAAACTCCAGGACGAGATAAAGAGGATAGCAAGAGATACTGGTATAAGAATCCTTGGACCTAATTGTATGGGTGTTTATAATCCATATCATAAACTCGATACCTTTTTCCTTTCTCGTGAAAGGTTAAAGAGATTGAAAAAAGGAAATATGGCTGTTGTATCACAGAGCGGTGCTGTTCTGAGTTGCCTTTTTGACGCTCTTGGGGCTGCAAACATAGGAATATCAAAGGCTGTAAATTATGGAAATGCTGTTGATATCGATGAATCTGATTTGTATGATTATTTTATCCGTGATGAATCTTCTGACATTGTGATTTCGTATATTGAGTCCCTTAGTAACGGAAGAAAATTTGTAGAAAAGGCAAAGGAATTATCAGAGAAGAAGGCGTTTCTCTTGCTTAAATCAGGAAAAGGCTCAAGCGGGCAGGCAGCAGCATATTCTCATACGGGAAGACTTGCAGGCAGATACGAGGTATTCCATTCAATACTCAGACAGTTTGGCATAAAAGAAGCAATGGATTTTGATGAACTCGTTGATACTGCAAAGGCAATTTCTTATCAAAAGACATCAAGGGGTAATCGGGTTCTCATCATCACAAATGGAGGAGGGTCAGGTGTTCTGGCTTCGGATGAGTGCATAAAACAGGGACTTGTTGTGGCAAAGCTGCCTGAGAATAGAATAGAAAAGCTCGGAAAGATGTTCCCTAAATTTTATACAATTAGTAACCCTTTTGACCTCACTGCTCAAGTAAAAGATGAAGATTATATTGCTTCCCTTAATGAACTTAAGGATGACTTTGACGGTTTTCTTATCATTGCATTGACTGGTGTTCTGGGAGTTACAGAAAGGCTTGGGAAAATGATGAAAAATTTAAAAGTGGGTATAGGTAAACCAATAGTTTTTCATATAGCCCATGGTGGTGTATCCAGGAAGTTAACCGCTATTCTTGAAAAAGCCGGGATTCCTGTTTATCCATCACCAGAAAGGGCGGTAAAGGTGCTAAAAGCACTATTAACCTAAATGTTGCATAAAAAGCGGGGCAGATGATGCAGAAGGTAGAAGACTTAATTGCAAAAGGCAAAACCGCTGTTCTCGAACATGAAGCAAAAGAAGTTTTAAGAGAGATGGGTTTTTCCGTGCCAAAGGGTGTATACATAGAAAAAGATATGGCGGAACAAATCCCTGCGATTGTGGATATTTCCTATCCTCTTGTAGCAAAGGTATCTTCATCAAAGATCATTTCGAAAAGTGAAGTCAATGGAGTGAGGCTTGGCCTGAAAAACGGGCATGAGCTGAAAGAGGCAGTTTCAGAGCTTTTGCACATACAGGATGCAGAGGGAATACTGATAGAAGAAATGGCTGCCCCGGGGATTGAGGTTATTGTGGGTGGAATTATTGATGATCAGTTCGGCCCTGTTGTGATGTTTGGCCTTGGAGGGATTTCAGTCGAATTGTTCAGGGATGTTGCCTTCGCCCTGGCACCTATGGGAAAGGAAGATGCGCTCTGGCTTGTGAGAGAGGTCAAAGGCTCCAAGCTCCTAAAAGGTTACAGAGGAAGACCACCTGTGGACATTGCTATTCTGCTGGAGATGATTGTGAAAGTTTCGGAAATTATATCCACTGGATTGATTCAAGAGATAGACCTGAATCCTGTTTCCCTTTATCCTGAAGGTGCAATTGTTCTGGATGCGAAGATATCTTTACATTACAGTTGACAATATGGAATTTACTCCAAATATGAACAACTATTATGAAGAGTACAAGGGATTTTCGCTGAGAGTCCCTGAACAGTTCTCTTTTCCACTGGATATTTTTGACAAATGGGATAATGGGATGGCCCTCTTCTGGACTGATGGTGAAAAGGAAAGGAAGGTTTCATTCAAAGAAATGAAAATTCTCTCCTCAAAGGGTGCTGCTGTATTCAAGAAGATAGGAATAAACAGAGGAGACAAGGTGCTTGTCATGCTACCGAATATTCCTGAGTGGTGGGAAGTTATGCTCGCCCTTATGAGGCTCAATGCGATTCCGATTCCAGCAACAACACTTCTTACATCCAGAGATATAGGGTACAGATTATCATCGACTGACATAAAGGCAGTTGTTTCAACAGATGAAGATGCCGAGAAGGTTGAAGATGCAGTAAATAGTACTTCTACTAACCCGCTTCTCATAATCATTAATGAGAATAATAATCCCCACTTCTCCCCCTTACTAAAAAGAGGTGAGGGGGGATTATTTGTTGAAAGGCAGGGTTGGCACAATTATGGGAAAGAGAGGGATATGGCAGAAGCATTTGCCGGCGAAAGGGTTTCCTCTGAAGAGCCTGCATTGTTATATTTCACATCAGGCACAACAGGTCCTCCTAAAATGGTACTTCATACCCAGTCATCCTATCCACTTGCACATCTGTTAACCGGAACATACTGGCTTGATCTCAGGCCAGGAGATATCCACTGGAATCTCTCTGACACGGGATGGGCCAAGGCTGCATGGTCAAGCCTCTTCGGCCCGTGGCATAGGGGAGCTACAGTCTTTTCCTTTTATAAAGAGGGGAAGTTCGACGCGTCATTAACAACAGAGATCATGCATCGGTATCCCATCACTACTTTTTGTGGTCCTCCGACAGCATACAGGATGATGGTCAAAGAAATACCAGAACGAAAGTTTACCTTTCCATCCCTGCGCCATTTTGCTGCTGCAGGAGAACCACTGAACAAACAGGTGATCGAGGTATGGAGAGAGAGAACAGGGAGATATATTTATGATGGTTACGGCCAGACAGAGACAGTGAATGTTCTTGCGAACTTTAGATGTCTGCCTGTGAAGCCTGGTTCAATGGGTGTACCCGTTCCAGGATTTACAGTGGATGTTGTTGACGAAAAAGGTAACCCTTTCCCTCCGCATAATGCGGGTGAAATTGCAATCAAGATCAGGCCAGAAAGACCTATTGGGCTGTTCAAGGAATACCTGGGAAATTCCGCGGCAACGGGAAAGACAATACAAGGGGAATGGTATGTGACAGGGGATATGGCATACAAGGATGAAAGCGGCTACTTCTGGTTTATTGGAAGGACTGATGATATCATGCTCTCGTCAGGTTACAGGATTGGACCTTTTGAGATAGAGAATGTTTTGATCGAACATCCTGCTGTAAAAGAATCTGCGGTTGTTGCGAGCCCTGATGAGATCAGGGGCGAAGTTGTTAAGGCATTCATTATCTTAACAGAAGGCTACATGCCTTCAGATGCCCTTGCAGATGACCTCAAGAATTTTGTCAAGAAACAAACAGCCCCATACAAATATCCACGGAAGATTGAATTTGTTGATGAGCTACCGAAAACCATAAGCGGGAAGATAAAGAGGAAGGAATTGAAAATGAAGGAATTTGGGAAATAAATTGTCGATCAAGGCATTTGATCGCATGAGCTTCGATTTAAAGTGTGCATATTCGCCCAGAATTGATTACAAAAATTGTCTTTTTAAAGAGTCCAAAAAACCGGCATCTCTGACAACCCATTGAAAATTTGAGGCTTTTCAAGACCTTTTAGTGGCACAAATTTTGATATTAAAATTATAAGTTATTTTGAAACAGTAAGGATAATAAAACATGCAGACTAAAAAGAGGAAACAATAGTGGGAACATTAATTACAAAAGATATTGTAAGTGAACTACACGAATTTTCGAAATTCATGAAGGCATGGAGTTCCGTAGTCGATGAATCAACAATTCAGCAAGCAAAGGTATCTACGGAGTTCTTTTTAAAAATGGCGGATTCATGTGTATCTGAGGGCAGGTATGCAGAGGCTATAGATATATACAACAAGCTTTTTGAGAACATACCGATTAAAACTTCCGTATTACAACGTGCTAAGGAGATGGAAAGTCTTTTAACAATTATTGGAAAAGGCAAACAGGGAACAAAATGGTTTGAGAAATTTCTTAATGGTGCAAAACAAGATAAAATGAGTTTTTCAGATGTCTTCCCCATCCTTCCCATCGAAGAAAGGCGCACATATGAGAGAAGAGCATTTGTTAAACCTTTAAGGTTTTATGTAACATTCTTAGATGCGGAAGGATTAGAAAAAGTCTATTACAATAGTGCTTCTATTGACATCTCTAAGGAAGGGCTTAGCATGATAACGGATTGTATCCTTGTGAAAGGGGATGTCGTGTTCTTCGAACCTGAGATAAAAGTGTATGAGTATGAGATCGTAGGCAAATCTGCTATTGTAAGGTGGGTAAAAGAAATTGAGAGGAATAGATATAGAATTGGCCTGATGTTTATTTAAAATATCGCAGTCAGAATCATCATGGTTTTTCCTTCATTTAGTATTCCCTGCTTCTCATTGCCTTAAGAACCTTCTCCTTTGCAAGTCCCTCAGCAGCAATCCTCGGCAATATCTTTTCCTTTGTTGCTTTTTCAAGTATGAGTTTTGTATTTTTCTTTATCTTTGAAGAGATTGCATCAAAAGCCTCTTTTTCGGTCTTTTTTGCATATTCCATTGCAGCCATAATGACACCGCCTGCATTTGCAATAAAATCCGGAACGGAAAGGATTCCCCTTCTCATGAGTATCTCTTCAGCAGCCCTCGTTGCCGGGATGTTTGCACCCTGAAGTATGAGTTTTGCCTTTATGGCATCTGCATTTTTCTCGTGTATGACATCGGGAATTGCTGCAGGGATAAGGATGTCGCACTCGATAGAGAAGAGATCGTCGACCTCCATGCAGGTGCCTTCTTTGCAATATCTCACTGCTCCTTTGCTCAGCTTTGTCCCAATGAGATGATTCACATCTAAGCCTTCTTTGGAGTATATAGTCCCTTGTGTGTCACTTGCAGCAACTATTATTGCACCTTTCTCTGAAAGAAATCTTGCCGCTGCCTTACCCACGCTCCCAAAACCCTGCACAGCCACTCTTGCCCCTTTGAGATCAATCCCTGCATAAGGGCAGGCGACTTCAGCACACTCAGCAAGACCAAAGCCTGTAGCGCCGAGCTTATCAAGTGGCAGACCTCCAATCTCCTCAGGAAGGCCGCATGCCCTCCCTATCTCATCATAGATCCATGCCATAGCTTCCTCATCACTTCCCATGTCTGGGCCTGGTATGTATTCATGAAGCTCTTTGATCATCTTTGCAAATACCCTGAAGTAGTGCTCTTTCTCAGGGCTTTTCGGGTCTGCAAGGATACCTGCCTTTCCACCTCCATGAGGAAGTCCTGCAATAGAGTTCTTCAGAGTCATCGTCCTTGCAAGCCTGAGGAGTTCCTCTAAACTGACCACAGGTGACACTCTAACGCCACCAATGGCAGGACCGAGGGCAGTATTATCAACAACAACTATTGCCTTTAATTGAATCTTTTTTGAGTAAAGGTGAAGAACCTTTGAGGGTCCGAGATCATCAAATGTAATTTCACACATGCAAAGATTTATATCAGAAACAATCTTTTTTTGTAAAGGTTCTGATCAATACCGTCGAAATCCTGCAGGGAGATGCAATGAGAGTTGTTTACGAAATTTACTCCTTAGAATCTTTTGTAGTAGGGCATTTGATGCCTTCGAAGGCATAGACTATCCTTTTTTCTTTCTCAAGTCTATTGACAGGACATGGTATCTTCTTAAAGTCTTTCATTTTGTTCAGTGCTTCTTGACGGTTGAAAAGCTTATCTAAAGATTCGCCAATTAGTTTCCCCGCAAGCACATCTATTATCTGTGCATCTTCGCCATCAGTGACAACTGCATAGGGAATCTGATAGTCCTTTATGACCCTTGCAAAAGAGGTAACATACCTTTCCCATG
>DAITNM010000014.1:0-10675 GCA_036834585.1 Thermodesulfovibrionales bacterium
GGATGAAAGGCCCTGTCCTTATAGCAGGCAGTACACATGAAGGTGAAGAGGAATTTTTAATATCTGTTTATATGAAACTAAAAAAAGATTTTACTGATCTTAATTTCATTCTTGCACCGAGACATCCTGAAAGGTTTAAAGATGTTGAAGACTTGCTTAGATCAAAGGGAGTATCTTTTATAAAGCGCTCGGCTTTCATCTCAGAACTCCGAACTCCTAACTCCGAACTTCAAATTCTTAAAGGCACTGTCATCCTTCTTGACACTGTTGGTGAACTATCGGCAGTTTATGGAATAAGTGATATCGCAATTATCGGCAAGAGCTTTAAGGGATATGGAGGACAGAATCCACTCGAACCTGCTTATTGGGGTAAACCAATAGTATGTGGACTTCATATGGAGAACTTCCCCTTTATCAAAGATTTCTACAGGGAAGGTGCAGCCTTTGAGGTAGATGAGGATGGTTTATATTCAAAACTAAGAGAGCTTCTCCTTTTACCTGAAAAGGCCAAAGAGACGGGATTAAAAGCACAGCAATTATATAAGAAGAATACGGGTGCCGTCGATAGGGCTATAGAGGTTATTGCAGGGTATATTAGTTGAAAGAGTATAGCCCATGTTATTCAAGAATCAATGGCGGATATAGTATTTTCGCTCATTCTCGTCCCGATAAGATCGGGACTCCGAGGCTTTTGCCTCTTTATATTAGAAAATTCTCATTTGGCTATCGACAAAAAAATCCGCTCAAATACTATATCCGCCATATTATGAATAATACAGACTGAAAGGCATAGTAGGGTATGAAAATCTCTGTAAGGGTTAAGCCGAATATGAAGGAAGAAAAGGTTGAGAAAGAAGGTGGTGTCTTTACTGTGTGTGTTAAGGAGCCGGCAAAGGAGGGAAGAGCTAATAAGGCGATGGTAGAGTTACTCTCAGAATATTTCAAAGTTCCCAAATCTCGGATTGTTATCCTGAGCGGAATGAAATCAAAACAGAAAATAATAGAGATAAAAGATTACAAATTTATTGCTCTATAGAATTTAATATGAACTTCGCTTTTTAATCAATATAGCTTTTGGATCTGGTATTTACAATTTGTTCAAGATTAAGTTAAAGTAGCTTGCAAGCTTTTAAAAGTTAAAAGCCTCAGAGACTTTAAAAGCCCTGAGGCTTTTATTTTATCAACCAAGAGGAGGTTCGGATATGGAGAAAAAAATTTATGTAGGTAACATCTCGTTCAAGGCAACAGAAGATGATATCAGAGAACTTTTTTCACAGGTTGGAGAGGTTGAATCAATTAAAATAATAACTGATGCACAAACAGGACAACCCAAAGGTTTTGGCTTTATTGAGATGTCATCTGAAGAGGATGCGAAGAGGGCAATATCAGCACTTAACGGCAAAACATTCATGGAAAGGACTCTTTCTGTAGCAGAGGCAATACCCCAACAGCCAAGAGAGAGGCGCGGCTTTACAGACAGAAGCGGCGGCTTTGGCAGTGGCAAGGGAAGACGAAGGAGATAAACATTTTGGATGTAAAAGTTTATGATAACGATATTGAAAGAGCACTCAGAACCCTGAAAAGACAACTCCAGAAGGAAGGTCTGTTCAAAGAGATTAAAAAAACAAGCTTTTATGAAAAACCTTCAGAAAAGAAGAAACGAAAACAGAGAGAAGCAAGAAAAAAGAGGATGAAAAGAATAAGGTGAAGTCTTATAACTCCTTCAACTTTTCTGCCTTGTAGTGAGTAATCAGTCCATCAATTATCTCATCGATATCTCCTTCAAGAACCCGATCAAGCTTATGCAGTGTGAAGCCAATTCTGTGGTCAGTTATACGGTTCTGGGGGAAGTTATATGTTCTTATCTTCTCACTCCTGTCACCCGTTTTTACAAGCTGTTTCCTCTCAAGTGCCCTCTCCCTTTCCTTCCTTTCTATCTCTGCCTCATAGAGCCTTGAGCGGAGAACCTTCATAGCCTTCTCTTTATTCTTAATCTGTGAACGTTCATCCTGGCATTGAACAATAAGCCCTGTGGGAATATGGACGATTCTTACAGCCGAGTAAGTTGTGTTAACCCCCTGACCACCGGGTCCTGAGGAACAGAAGGTATCTATTCTTAGATCCTTTTCATCGACCATGATATCAACTTCTTCTGCCTCTGGAAGTACTGCAACTGTTGCAGCAGATGTATGGATTCTTCCGGAGGCCTCTGTGACAGGTACACGCTGAACCCTGTGTACACCGCCTTCATACTTTAATCTGCTATAAGCACTTTTACCCTGGATAGAAGCAATGACTTCTTTTATTCCTCCCAGCCCGGTAGAATTCATATCTATCATCTCTACCTTCCATCTCTTGCGCTCGGCATATTTCATATACATCTTGAATAAATTAGCAGCAAACAAGGCAGCCTCTTCCCCTCCGGTTCCTGCCCTTATCTCGAGTATTACATTCTTTTCATCTCGAGGGTCTTTTGGAAGGAGCATAATCGTAAGTTCTTCTTCTATCTTAGGTTCCTTTTCTCTGAGAGCATCAAGCTCTTCCTGTGCAAGACTGCGAAGGTCACCATCACCCCCTTTTAAAAGCTCCTCAGCTTCTTCGATGTCAGAAAGGAGTTTCCTGTATTCCCTGATCTTATCCACAAGGGGCTGAAGCTCTGACTGCTCTTTTGAGTATTTAAGGAGTTCTGACAATTTTGATAAAACCAACGGGTCAGAAAGGAGCATTGTCAGTTCTTCGTATTTCTCTTCTATTGCCTTAAGTTTTTCGAGCATCTGTCTCCTCTATTTTGAGAACCTCTTCGAGTGCCATGATGGCGACCTCAATCTGATCATCATCAGGCTCCCGTGTTGTGAGCCTCTGGAGCATGAGACCAGGCTGTATGATGATGTTCATCAGGGGATTATTTTTCATCCTCGATGAGAATTTCAGGAATTCAAAGGAAAATCCAGCAATTGCAGGAATGAGAATAAGTCTCGAGAGGAATTTATTCGTATATGACCAATCCTTTGGGATAAGAGAAAAAGTAAGTATACTCACTACCATAACAATAAGGAGAAAGCTTGTCCCGCAACGAGGGTGACAGGTACTGTAGTCTTTTATTTCTTTTAATATCAGGTTTTTCCTGTCCTCATATGCGTGGATTACCTTATGCTCAGCCCCGTGGTATTCGAATATCCTTCTCATCTCTTTCCACATGCCAATGGCTATTAAATATAGAAGAAAAAAAATTATCCTAATAATGCCGTCAACGAGGTTAAAGACAAGGGAGCTTTTTGAAACAGAAGAAAAAATGATTCCCAGGAGCTTTGTTACATATAAGGGGAGCAGTATGAAAAGGGCAATGCCGAGTATGAAGGAAAATACAATGGTAAACCCAAGAGAAAGAGGACCCGGAGATTTTTTATCCTCTTCTTCAAATGCCTTTATTGCAGAAAACTCTATCGCCTTAATACCAAGAGAGAGAGCCTGATAGAGTGCCACAACACCTCTTAAGACAGGGAGCATGAGAATCTTTGGTATTGATTTCAGCGTCTCCCTTTTGACATGAATGTCCCCCTTTGGTCCCCTGACTGCTACTGTCCAACCTTTACGGGACTTCATCATAACACCTTCTATGACTGCCTGACCACCTATTTTTTCCATGGTTTTCAAAAAAAATCGTTAGTCTAAGATGAAAGACTAACGATTATGACTTCCTGGGTTCTCTACTTCTCGGGACTTGCCGCTTTTTTGGGGTATTTTTTCCTGAACTTCTCGACCCTTCCTTCGGCATCAACGATCTTCTGTTTTCCTGTAAAGAAGGGATGACATTTTGAACATATATCGACTTTTATCTTGGGTTTTGTTGACCTTGTTGTAAAGGTCTCACCACAGGCACATACAACTGTAGCCTCTACATATTTCGGATGAATACCTTCTTTCAATTTTTTTTCCTCCTGAAATCAATCTAAAGCTTGGCAGCTTACCAGATCTATAATTAAATAATTCTAATAGATTTAATGCAGTTTTAGCAATAGGGTGTTAATGGTCACCTTAAAGAAAGTCTATTAAGAGATATATAACCTGTGCTTGATTTCCCAAATACTATTCGTTATCCTTCATGTATGGAAAAGAAGATAGTGGATTTTCTCATTATTGGAAGTGGTGTTGCAGGTCTCAGGGCTGCAATAGAGCTTGCACCACATGGAAATGTTCTTATCGTAACAAAAGACAGGCCCTCAGAAAGTACCACTGAGTATGCACAGGGTGGAATTGCTGTTGCCCTGAGCGATGAGGATGAAATAGGCATCCACTTTGAGGATACATTGAGGGCTGGAGATGGTTTATGCAGGGAAGAGGCTGTAAAGATACTTGTTGAAGAAGGCCCTGAAAGGATCATTGAACTCATATCATGGGGTGCAGAGTTTGATAGAGAAGGAACAAAACTGGACTTTACCTTGGAGGCAGCTCATACAAGGAGAAGGATACTGCATGCCCATGGTGATGCAACAGGGAGAGAAATTGTGAGGGTGCTCCTGGGAAAAGTGAACTCTTTCCCATCAATCGAAACATATCCGTTTTCTTTTACCATAGACCTCATTGTCAAAGACGGAGAATGTTATGGGGCATTCATATTGAGAGGTAGGGAAATAATTTCATTATTTGCAAAGGCAACGATTCTGGCTACAGGAGGAGCAGGCCAGGTCTTTTCGAGGACAACAAACCCACCGGTTTCTACAGGAGATGGCATGTCAGTAGCCTTCAGGGCAGGAGCTATCATTGAAGACATGGAATTTATACAGTTTCATCCTACGAGTCTCTATTCTCCCCTTGCTCCGCAGTTTCTCCTCAGCGAAGCTATGAGAGGAGAGGGGGCAATACTCAGGAATATTCATAAAGAAAGATTTATGGAGGGTTACCATCCTATGGCAGAGCTTGCACCGAGGGATATTGTATCGCGTGCAATCATCTCAGAGATGGTAAAAACAAAGAGCGATCATGTGTATCTTGACCTTAAACATCTTGGAAAAGGATTCCTTAAAAGTAGATTTCCAAGGATTTATTCCACATGTCTGCAGTATAACATTGATATTACGAAGGAACTGGTTCCTGTGTCCCCCGCTGCCCATTACGTAATGGGTGGAGTAAAGACAGACACTAACGGCGCTACGAGTTTAAAAGGGCTCTATGCAGCAGGTGAGGTTGCTTGTACGGGTGTGCACGGTGCAAACAGACTTGCATCAAATAGCCTTCTTGAAGGCCTTGTCTTTGGTTCAAGGGTGGGAAGGGCAGCACTTAACTCTCCAATAAGTAATGACCAATTAGTAAAAAGCAGTAAAGAAGTTACCCAGCCCTCAGCCCTTAGCCCTCAGCCCTCATATATTCCTGATCATGAAGAGATAAGGCATGAACTCAGAAAGCTCATGTGGGAAAGTGTTGGCATTATACGATGTGGAGAGTCTCTTGGATATGCTAAGGACAAACTTTCAGAATGGTCATTCATTCAAAAAGAAATACCTTTTACAAGGAGGGAACTTGAACTGAAGAATATGCTTATCGTAGCTAAACTCATAACAGAGACAGCGCTACTGAGGAAAGGTAGTGTGGGTGCCCACTACAGATCTGATTATCCTGAGATGGATGAAGAATGGCAGAAGCATATTGTATGGAACAAGAAAGATGGGGAGTTTATACATAAATTTATTGAGTGAGTTCAAGGTGTCTTTATGTTGTAAGCCTTGATCTTCTTGTGAAGGTTACTCCTTTCTATCTGTAGGATTTCTGCAGTCTTCGATATATTCCAGTTATTTTCTTCAAGCTTTTTTGTAATAAAGGTTTTTTCAAAGGCGTCCCTTGCTTCCCTTAGTGTTGTAAAGGCAAAGTAATCTTCTTTAGTCGGCTCGGCTACTACAAGATTTCTTGCGTTTATTGTATCAGGGGGGGTCATAATGACAAGTCTTTCTATTACATTTCTGAGTTCCCTTATATTTCCAGGCCAATCATGGGTCTCGAGCATCTTTATTGCCTCAGGGGTTATCTTCTTCAGCTTCTGCCCATACTCTGATGAGAAATACTCAAGGAAATACTCAACGAGTGAAGGAATATCATCTTTTCTTTCCCTGAGAGGGGGAACTATAATAGGGATGACATCCAGTCTGTAAAGCAGGTCTTCCCTGAAATTTCCTTTCTTTACCTCTTCCCTAAGGTCTTTATTGGTGGCTACAATAATCCTTACATCAACTTTTATATTCCTGCTACCTCCAACTCTCTGAAATTCTTGGGTTTCGATAACACGGAGAACTTTTGATTGGGCAGAAAGAGACATGTCACCCACTTCATCAAGAAATAATGTACCTTCATCAGCAAGTTCAAATTTCCCTTTCTTTCTTTCGAATGCACCTGTGAAGGAGCCCTTTTCATGGCCAAAGAGTTCGCTTTCTATAAGCTCTTGCGGAATCGCAGCACAGTTCACCTCGATAAAAGGTTTACCCACCCTTTTGCTGTTTTCATGAAGGAATCGTGCAACAAGCTCTTTACCAGATCCGCTTTCGCCCATGATCAATACTCTGCTGTTACTCTGTGCTGCCATATCTATCTGTTCTTTCAAGACAGTCATCTTTTGGGAGCTTCCAATGAGTCTAAATCTTTTGGTTAAGTCCTGTTTGAGGGCTTTGTATTCTGTCTCAAGTGCCTGTTTTTCAAGTGCCCTTTTTGCAGCCAGCAAGACCCTCTCGAGGGAAAGGGGTTTTTCGAGAAAATCATATGCACCGATTCTCGTTGCCTTCACAGCAAGTTCGATATTTCCATGGCCTGATATCATTATTATGGGAAGGTCTGGCTTTAGACCCTTTATCTCTTCAAGCGTCTGAATACCATCAATGCCCGAAAGCCAGATATCGAGAAATATCAGATCAGGGCTTTGCTCTTTCACGGTTTCTATTGCTTCTTCTCCGGAGCTCGAAGTAAGGACATAATAACCTTCATCCTTAAATATCTCCGAAAGACTTTCTCTTATGCTTCCCTCATCATCGACTATAAGAACTATAGGTTCTGCCATTTTGATTACTCCGTTACTTTTCACCAATTGGAATTTCTATTGTAAAGATTGTTCCTTTTGGATCTTTATCCCTTACCTTTATATATCCTTTGTGTTCTGCAATAATTCGGTTTGCTATTGCGAGGCCAAGACCAGTGCCATCCTTCTTTGTAGAGAAATAAGGGAAAAATAATTTTTCTTTGTCCTCCTCTCTGATGCCAGGACCATCGTCTGCAATATCCAAGTATGCAATGTTGGAAGAGAGATCAAAATGGAGTCTCACGTCGATGATCCCTTTATTTGAAATAGCATGAATGGCATTATCAAATATATTTATCATAACTCTCTTGAATTGTTCTCCATCCAGTTCTACAAGGGGGTTTTCCTTAGGGAGTAATACGTTAATCTCTACCCCTTTATAGCCTTTATACAGATTGACTACCTCATCTATTATCATCGGCATATTGGTTGGTGTCTTTTTAATCTCCGGCATCTTACTAAACTTTGAGAATTCATCAACTAATCTCTTTAATCCTTCAACTTCTCTAATAATAGTTTTTGTTGAGTGTTCGAAAATCTGGTTAAAATCAGAATCCCTGCTCTCCCATTTTTTGATTAATCGCTCTGCAGAGAGTTTAATAGGTGTAAGTGGATTCTTTATCTCATGCGCAATTCTCCTTGCTACCTCCTGCCATGCGACCGCCTTCTGTGCCTTGATAATATCAGTAATGTCATCAAAGACAACGAGAAGGCCGATGTATTGTTGAGAATCTTTGAGTCCTTTTATGAAGACTTTGAGAATAGCTTTTCTGTCCCCTGCAGCAATTTTTACTTCCCTTTCGATCCATCTGAATTCTCGGCCTTCAATCTCCTTTATAAGATTCTGCAGTCCTTCTGATTTTATCATCGACATGAGATCTTTGTAATGTTTATTGAGAGCGGCGTCTGGATGTATGTTGAGTATCGAAGATGCAGCGCCGTTTATCATGAGCACATTGCCGGCAGTATCAAGCATAATGACGCCTGAGTTTATATTATCGAGGATGTTTTCCATAAAGAGTCTTCGCCTGTCGGATTCTATATAGGCAGAATGGAGAGATTCCTTTCCCTCCTTCAATTCTTTTACCATATGGTTGAATGAATTTACGAGAAGTCCTATTTCATCCTTCTGGTTCAGATCAACGTTTATGTCAAGGTTTCCGGCAGCAACCTGCTCAGTAGCCTGCGCGAGGCTCTGTATTGGATCTGTTATCCCCCCTGCAATCTTCAGTGCAACCCACAGGGCCATGAAGACGACAAGGATTGTAAGAAAACCGAGAATCAGGAGGTATTGTGTCTTTATAGGAACTTTCCACGATTCAAGGGTCAGGTATTTTTCATATGCATCTTTTATATTTTCTACATTTGCAGTAATCTTTTTTGGGATAAAAGACTCAACCACTATTACCCCTTTCAGTTTACCCCCATGATTTTCAGGCACAACAGCCCTTATTCTGTCTCCGTTTTCCCCAGATATGACTTCTGCACCTGCTTTCCCCTCAAAGGCAGCTCTTACTGTCTCGGTAGAATCTTTTGGTATCTCTGTCAGGTGCCTAACTGTATAATTGCCAGCAGGTGTTTCACCTTTTGGTACTTTCTTTGCTAAATCAAGGGCCCTCTGTTTTTCAAGCTCATAAAATGCCTTTGCTATTTCTACAGAACTATCAAGGGGCTGTCTGAGTTGGGGAGCAAACCATCGGTCGATATAGTTCGTAATAAGCCCGCTTGATACAACGAATAAAATCGAGGCAGGAATTAAAGTGAGGACAACGAGGATAACAACGAGTTTTGTTTTGAATTTATATCCGAGGACTCTGTTCCTCCGTTCGAGATAGAGTTTCGTAAGGCTCTTCCCGACAAAAAAGATAAGGGTGAAAAGCGCAATAATAGTGATGTTCAGCAGTATGAGGATTGTTAATTTTGTAAAGAAGGAAACACTTCCAAGTTTCATATAGTGGAGTTCAACCCCGAAGGCTATAATTGTAAGGATCAATACCGAAGCTATGATAATGTTAAAACGGAGGGTTTTCATCGAACAGGTCCTATTCTGAAATAAGAAGAATCCTTTTTAACCACAAATTCATTTTCTGATAAGAAAATGAAAAATTGGCCTATTACAGGGGGAAGATTCCTGATTTTAGATTCCACTGTAATCCTGATAAAATGAATTCCAGATTCGAGTTCTTTGATGTTCGTGAGTATCAGGTTATCAATGCTTAGTGCCCATTTCATCATGGATTCAAAGGACTTGAATCTTTTTTCTATGAGTGTACTTCCGTCAAAAGATGTTGCAATGAACTCACTCTTAACAGGATCGCATTTGATCGTTCTTGTTATGGATTTGCCGAGAACAAATTCATCAGGCCACATATTCCAGACCTTGAAGAGGTCTATATAGAATCCAAACTCTTTTTCTATTCCATTCCTGATTTCCTTTACGTATTTTTCCTCGAGAGTGAGGGAAGTCGAGACACGGATTTCATTACCCTGCAAAGCTACCTCAGGCCCGATTATTTCCGCGCTGCTTGCAAGAGAAGAAAAAGACACCAGAGAGAAGACGATAAACGTGAGATAAAAAAATATTTTCAAATTCCTTTTCACACCCTCTCACTGTGAACTCATTACATATTATTTGGTACAAAGGCTTGACATATCCTGAGAAATTTATTTTCATTATAGCATACTTAAAGAATCGTGAAGCGTCAGGCGTGAGGCGTAAGGTGACCGTTTAATCAAAGAATTCCTCGAAGTTCTGCTTTGAGGTATAATGTTTTTGTTCTGTTTGTCATTCCCGCTTGTCGGGAATCCTTCTTTGATAAAGAAAGATTCTGGACGAGCCAGAATGACAGAGACGCCTCGCAGCTTTGCTGTGGGATAGTTTATTTTCTATTACGCCTTACGAGGAAATGGAGGTAAATATGGAACTAAAGACAATAGAAATGGAAATTGCAGAGGGCTGTAACATAATCCTTGGTCAGACACATTTTATAAAGACTGCAGAGGATCTGTATGAAGTGATAGCTACTACAGTACCTCAGGCAAAATTTGGAATTGCCTTTACAGAGGCATCAGGACCATGCCTTATAAGGACAGAGGGCAATGATGGAGAACTTATCAATTCCTGCGTAAAGAACCTTCAGGGGTTGGGCGCCGGTCATGTCTTCTGTATCCTCCTTAAGAATGCTTTTCCTATCAACGTACTTAACCAGATAAAAAATTGCCCTGAAGTCTGCAGGATATTCTGTGCAACCGCAAACCCTCTTGAGGTGGTAGTGGCTGAAACTCCTCAGGGTAAAGGTATACTCGGTGTGATTGACGGTTTCTCTCCAAAAGGCGTTGAAAGTGCTGAGGACAAGGCACATAGAAAGGAGTTTCTGAGGAAGATAGGGTATAAGTTGTAAAAATCAATGGCTAAATTCTAAATATCAAATAATACAAATACACGAAGAAATAGGAAGGTGTCATTGCGAGGAGGTCATTAAGACCGACGAAGCAATCTCGAAAGGCGACATTGCCAGGGTTGAAACGACCTCGCCAGGGTGTAGTAGATGAAATTTGACTTTATAGACATGTCAGATTAAGTCTCGCCTGTCTATAACATATAGGAAGAGGGATTTT
>DAITNM010000014.1:10723-12017 GCA_036834585.1 Thermodesulfovibrionales bacterium
GGTCAATACCCCATGTGAGCAGTCCCATTAGGAGGGCGAAAGGTCTTCTAACGGGGTTTATAGAAATGTTAGATTAAGTCTTGCCTCTCTATAACACGTAGGAAGAGGGATTTTCTGGGTTTCAGAAATATTTCTTTTTCTCACAGAACTCAACGTTTTTGTGTTGGCTGGTAATTCTGTATATTTCTTCTGGTAATCATTCAAGGTTATGCGTTTGCTTCTTTAGAATTGTCCTTCGGTTTTGAAAACAAAATAGGTTCCTGAATCAAGATACAAAATCAATAGTAACCAATTTAAGCAGATCAGGATTATAAGGAGGGAGTTTCTCTTTCTCCATGTGCAATTTACCTTCCAGAAACTCTGATATGTCCTTCAAAAGTCTTTTCCAGCTTTTATGGTTATTCTTATAATTCCTCCAAACTTCTCTCAGCTTCTGAAGTCTTTTTTTCGTAAGGCTGACAGATAAGAGCCTTTCTTTTATCCCTTCCCATCTCGTCTCAACCTCTTTATCTTCCGGGAAGTCAAGAAGGTAATCATCAAGCCTGAGATCCATCTCTCTGATAATGCTGGACACAAACTTCTTACTCTTATCACTGGTGAACTCTCCGAGTGTTGGATCAACTGCTTCTCGTTGCTCTACTTCTTTATATGTTTCCTCTATGTCACGGACTATTTCTGCATTTACTTCATAGACCTTTTCGAAGAAATCAGGGATAACTCTGGTCTCCTCAGGAGGGCAGAAAATATAATCAAGGATTTTTGTCTTATTTTTGATCATTCCCCCTGTTATAAGGTCATAAAGATGCCAGAAGTGGAAATCTTCCCCATATTTGTAATAAAGAAATATCCCCTTTATTCCTCTCTTAAGCCCGCTATGAATTCCAAGAGGAATGGATTCCAGTTCTCTTGCAGTCTTTGTTCTCAGATAATCCATTAATGGCTGATAAAATTTTTCACCACCTCCGAAGACCTCTTTTTCCAAATCATCAAAGACAGTTTCATCCTGCTCCTGTATTCTTCTTATGATTCCAAATACCTTTGGGTTTACTTCCTCTCCCAGAACTGTGGTGTCAAGCCCAATAGAACTATCAATATTTCTGATTTTATTTTGAAGGATCTTGACAAGCCGCAGGAGATCTTCCAACTCCTCTTCGGGGAAGAAGTTATATACATAGATTTCTTTAAACGGGGAACCTATCCTGTCAATTCTGCCAGCCCTCTGGATCATCCTGGTTGGATTCCAGTGCAGATCATAATTAATAAGATACTGTGCCTTCTGTAGGTTCATTCCTTC
>DAITNM010000014.1:12027-12244 GCA_036834585.1 Thermodesulfovibrionales bacterium
GCTCATAAGGATATCTGTCTTTCCACTCATAAAATTATCCACAATTTCTGTTCGCCTTCTAACAGAAGTTATTCTGCCGGATATTTTCTCAATGCTTGTTTTTGAAAACAGGGAGTCTTCAGATACATTCTGATAAATATAATCCAAGGTGTCCGCATAGTAAGTGAAGATAACAACCTGTCCTTTCTTGCTCAATTCAAGAAGCATTTTCTTTAAT
>DAITNM010000015.1:0-12082 GCA_036834585.1 Thermodesulfovibrionales bacterium
GAAGTAATAGAGTGAAAAGAACACAGATGGACACAGATATTAATATTGTTAACAGGTTAAAACAGATTTCTGCGATAATCAGCAATCTTCGTCAGTGGTCAACTGTGGAGAAAAGGAAATCAAAATATGCGTGACATAATTCTTTTTCAGTGTACAGAGTGTAAGAACAGAAACTATTCAAGCATGAAGAATAAAAAAAATACAACAGAGAAGCTTCAATTAAAAAAATACTGCAGGCATTGCAGGAGGCATACAGTACATAAGGAGACAAAGGCATAGGCCAGTAGCTCTAACGGATAGAGCATCGGACTCCAAATCCGAGGGTTGGGGGTTCAAATCCCTCCTGGCCTGCTGATTAAGTTAAAAGTATTATTGATGAGTAAGGTGTTATGCTAAACAAGGTTAAGGAATTTTTCAGAGAAGTGAAGATTGAGTTAAAAAAGGTGGTTTTTCCAGCAAAGGATGAACTGATAGGTTCAACATGGGTTGTTATAATTACCGTTATAGTTATTTCATTATTTTTGGGAATGGTTGATCTTGGACTTTCGAAATTGGTAGGGATAGCACTAAGGTAAAACTATGGAGAAGAACTGGTACGTAATTCATACTTATTCTGGATATGAGGAGAAAGTGAAACATACTTTAGAAGAAAAACGGGATAAAAAGGGCCTGCAAGACAAGATATTAAGGGTTCTTATCCCGACAGAGAAGGTTGTTGAACTTAGGGGTGGCAAGAAAAGAGAAAGTGATAAGAAATTTTATCCTGGTTATATCCTTGTAGAGATGGAGCTGGATGATGAGACATGGCATCTCGTGAGGAACACGCCGCGTGTAACAGGATTTGTTGGCGGAACAAAACCCGTTGCCCTTTCCGAAGAGGAGATTTCGGTTATTATTCAACAGATTGAAAAAGGCCCTGTGCCTCTTGTTAAGACCAAGTTTCAGAAGGGAGAGCAAGTCAGGATTATTGATGGTCCTTTCACCAATTTTGTTGGATATGTTGAAGAGTTTGATGTGGACCATGGAAGGCTTTACGTTCTGGTCAGCATATTCGGAAGGCAGACGCCGGTAGAGCTTAATTTTTCACAGGTGGAAAATGCATAAGGTTTACTTATTAGGTCTGCGATCTATAAGGAGATTAAATGGCTAAGAAAAAACAAGTAGCTGCTCAGGTCAGACTCCAGATACCTTCAGGGAAGGCAAACCCGGCACCCCCTGTAGGCCCGGCTCTCGGTCCCCATGGCATTAACATTATGGAATTCTGCAAGGCATTTAATGCGCAGACCCAGGCACTTGGGGATACCATAATACCTGTTGTATTAACGGTATATTCGGACAGAACATTTACATTTGTGACCAAGACACCTCCAGCTGCAGAACTCCTGAAAAAAGCAGCTGGTATAATAAAAGGTTCGAGTACGCCCAATAAGGAAAAGGTTGGGAAAGTTACATCAAGCCAGATAAAGGAGATAGCGCAGAAGAAACTTCCGGACCTGAATGCTTATTCTCTTGATGAAGCTGTAAAAATAATAAGCGGTACTGCCAGAAGCATGGGAATAGAAATAGTAGATTAACGAGGTAGATATGGGAAAGAAGATGAAAGCAGCATTAGAGAAGATTGAGATGAATAAGGTGTACCCCCTTGAAGAGGCTTTACGCCTTGTGAAGGAATCTTCTTATACGAAGTTTGATGAATCTGTGGACTTGGCGATAAATCTCGGTATTGACCCGAGGAAATCAGACCAGATGGTTAAGGGATCCGTTGTCCTGCCTCACGGAATCGGCAAAAAGGTTAGGGTTCTGGTTTTTGCAAAGGGAGAAAAGGAGAAAGAAGCAGTAGAAGCTGGAGCAGATATTGTTGGTGCTGAAGACCTTGTGGAGAAGATAACGAAGGGCTGGCTTGATTTTGATAAGGCTGTTGCAACACCAGATATTATGGGTCTTGTGGGGAAACTCGGCAAGATCCTCGGTCCAAAGGGGCTCATGCCCAACCCCAAGCTCGGCACGGTAACCTTCGATATTGCAAAAGCTGTCAAGGAGATAAAAGCAGGGAAAGTAGAGTATAGAGCTGAAAAGGCCGGGATCGTGCATGTCTCGATTGGTAAGGTCTCTTTTGACATGCAGAAGCTCTTTGACAATGCTATGACAGTAGTTGATTCCATACTCAAGGCTAAGCCTGCAACGAGCAAAGGCAGGTATCTGAAGAAGGTATCTGTATCTTCTACCATGGGCCTGGGAATAGCTGTGGATGTAGCATCCTTGGGAAAGGGGGTATAAAAAACTGAAGAGAGAGGAAAAGGAACAACTTATAGCAGAACTGAAAGACGAGTTTCATAGGGCAAAGGCTTTAATCTTTACTGATTACAGGGGATTAACTGTTGCTGAACTCTCAGAGTTAAGGAGGTTTCTGAGAGTTGGTAATATAAGGTATAGAGTAGTTAAAAATACCCTTGCCGCATTGGCATCTGTTGATACGCCTGTTTCAATTGCAAAGGATTCTTTTAAAGGTCCTATAGGGGTAGTTGTAGGTTATGATGACCCAGTACTGACAGCGAAAAAGATACTTGAGTATTCAAAGAAAAATGAGAAGCTTAAGATCAACAGCGGGATTATCGAAGGAAGGTTCTGTAAAACAGATGATATCAAGGCTGTTGCCGAGCTGCCACCCAAAAAGGTGTTGCAGTCTATTGTTGCCGGCTTACTAAGTTCACCGCTCAGCAAACTTGCTGCTGCGCTCAGCGCGACAATAAACAATATTGCTTATGCAATAGAGGCATTGAAAAATAAAAAAAGTAGTTAGTAGACAGTAGTTAATAGTTAATAGTTAGGAAAGAATAAGAAAACACGTTGCTTTTAACTATTTAGTACTAACTATTAACTATTAACTACTGTCTACTAAATAAAGGAGGATGAAAGAATGACTATTTTAAAAGAGCAGGTTTTTGAATTTTTCGACAGCATGACGATCATCGAAATGTCAAAGTTTATAAAAGAATTTGAGGAGAGGTATGGTGTAACTGCGTCAGCACCGATTGCTTTTGCTGCTGTACCAGGTGCAGCCCAGGCTACTGCAGCTCCAGAAGTTGAGGAGAAGACAAGTTTTGACGTTGTTCTCTCAGCTGCAGGTGAAAAGAAGATTCAGGTAATCAAAGTTGTAAGGGAGCTTACAAGTCTCGGTCTCAAAGAAGCAAAAGACCTTGTTGATGGAGCTCCAAAGCCTGTTAAAACGGGTGTCACAAAAGAAGAAGCTGAGTCAATAAAGGCAAAACTCGTAGAACAGGGCGCTACAGTTGAGATTAAATAGGGTTTGAGCGTTGGGTATTAGGTTTCATGAGGTAGTGTATAATTCCCCTAACCTTGGAGCAATAAAGAAGTTTCAGGGTAAAGACTGCTCATAGAAAAAGTTGCAATAAATTTGATAAAATTAATAAATAAATCTATTAAGATTAGTAATTTGTCTGCTTACTTAGTCCCCAAAACCCGATAAAGAAAAAAGGAGAAACATGGCGAGAGTTTTAAGAGAACGATTGAATTTTGGAAAAGTCTCTCCAATTCTGGATGTTCCAAACCTCGTAGAAATCCAGAAGAGGTCCTATGAGCAATTTTTGCAGAAAGACATTCCTGTTGACAAGAGAGAAGAAAAAGGACTACAGGCTGCATTTCTCAGTGTATTTCCGATAATAGATTATAATGAGACAGCTTCCATAGAGTTTTTAGGGTATGCCGAAAGCGAGCCAAAACTGAGTGTTCGCGATTGTCTTCAGAAAGGTCTTACTTATGCAGCAGCATTAAAGATAAAAGTAAAGCTCAATCTCTGGGAATCTGATCAAAAGGGAAACAAGAAATTAAAGGAATCGAGAGAGGAAGACGTTTACATTGGTGAAATGCCATTAATGACAGACACAGGGACATTTATCATAAATGGCACAGAACGTGTTGTTGTCAGCCAGCTTCATCGCTCTCCCGGTGTATTCTTCAGTCATGATAAGGGCAAAACACATATCAGCGGGAGGCTCCTCTATTCAGCAAGGGTGATCCCTTCACGCGGTTCATGGCTTGATTTTGAGTTTGATACAAAGGATATTCTGTATGTAAGGATTGACAGAAGGAGAAAGCTCCCTGCAACGATAGTTCTGAAAGCTCTCGGATATACGAATGAAGATCTTTTAAAGATCTTCTACCCTGTAGAGATTATAAAAATAGATGGCAATAAATTTGCACGCTCTGTGAGTGAGGTGCTCGTAGGTGTTAAGTCTTCCCGGAATATTCTTGATTCCGATACAAAAGAACTTATTGTTAAGGAAGGAAGTAAAATCACAAAGGCTACTATCAAAAAGATGGAAGCATCCGGAATCAAGGAGATACCAATTCTGAAAGAAGAAATCATTGACAGAGTCACCCTGAAGGACATTATTGATCCTTCAACAGGGGAAGTGATACTTGAGGGCAATGAGGTGATTACCGAGAGTGCTCTAAACAGGATTCTCTCTCTCAATATCGATTCTCTCAACCTCCTTTTCATAGACAATGTCAACTTTTTACCTTCCCTCAGGGATACACTTTTGACGGACGGGGTCAGTACCAACGAGGAAGCACTTGTTGAGATATATAAAAAATTGAGGCCTGGTGAGCCCCCAACCCTGAATGCTGCAAAGGAGCTGTTTAATGGATTGTTCTTTGATCCAAAAAGATACGACCTTTCTTCTGTTGGACGTTTGAAACTGAACAAACGTCTTGGTATCGTCGTTTCCCTTGAAACGAGGGTTCTTACAGATAAAGACATCATAGAGATCGTGAGATATCTTTTTATTCTGAGGACAGGCAGGGGAGAAGTTGATGACATAGACCATCTCGGAAACAGGAGGGTCAAGGGAAGCGGAGAGCTTCTCGAAAATCAGTTACGTATTGGACTTGTGAGAATGAAGCGCGCCGTGAAGGAGAAGATGGCCCTTGCAGACCTCGAGATAGCAATGCCGCATGATCTCATAAATGCTAAACCTGTGATGGCTGCAGTCAAGGAATTTTTCGGTTCCAGCCAGCTCAGCCAGTTCATGGATCAGACGAATCCACTGTCGGAAATTACACATAAGAGGAGGCTTTCAGCCCTCGGCCCCGGCGGTCTTACACGTGAGAGGGCAGGCTTTGAAGTGAGGGATGTACATCCAACCCATTATGGGAGGATATGCCCGATAGAAACACCTGAGGGTCCTAACATCGGACTCATCACATCGCTGGCAACTTACGCAAAGGTGAATGATTTTGGTTTCATTGAAGTTCCTTATAGAAAGGTTGTGAACGGCAAGGTTACGAAGAATATAGAATATCTTTCAGCTATTGATGGTGAAAAATATATTATTGCCGAAGCAACCTCACCTATAGATACAAACGAGAATCTTATCGGTGAAACGATTTCTGCGAGAGTTGGCGGGGATTTCAAAATGGTATTACCCCAGGAAGTTGAATACATGGATGTATCTCCCAAACAGATTGTTGGTGTTTCTGCCTCTCTTATCCCCTTCCTTGAAAATGATGATGCAAACAGGGCACTGATGGGGTCGAATATGCAGAGACAGGCAGTACCCCTCTTACAGCCAGAGTCTCCGATAGTAGGGACCGGAATGGAACATATAGCAGCGAGGGATTCGGGGGCCCTTGTGCTTGCTAAGAGGGCCGGAGTTGTTGAGAGTGTCGATGCATCGAGAGTTGTTGTAAGGGTTTCAGACAATGGAGGAGGTGTAGATATATACAATCTCATAAAATTCCAGAGATCAAACCAGGCAACGTGTATTAACCAGAGACCAATAGTAAATGTAGGCGATGTAATAGAAAAGGGAGATATCCTTGCTGAGGGTCCCTCGACAGATCTCGGAGAACTCGCGCTTGGTAAGAATGCCCTTGCGGCTTTTATGCCATGGGGAGGATATAACTTTGAGGATGCTATTCTTATCAGCGAAAGGCTTGTCAAAGAAGATGTCTTCACATCGGTACATATAGAGGAGTTTGAAATAGAGGCAAGAGAGACAAAGCTCGGTCCAGAAGAAATCACAAGAGATGTCCCAAATGTTGGGGAAGAGACATTAAAAGATCTTGATGAAAGCGGGGTAATACGCATCGGTGCAGAGGTGAAGCCAGGGGATATCCTTGTTGGCAAAGTTACACCAAAAGGAGAGACTCAGCTTACTCCGGAAGAAAAACTCTTGAGGGCAATATTCGGAGAAAAGGCAGAGGAGGTAAAAGAGAGTTGTCTTTATGTTCCACCTGGGATAGAGGGAACCGTTATTGATGTGAGGATATTTTCAAGAAAAGGGGCTGAAAAGGATGAACGTGCAAAGAGTATAGAAAAAGAGGATATCCAGAGATTACAGCGGGACTTCGAAGAAGAGGTAAGAATTATAAAAGAGGAAAATTTCAGGAATATGAGGGAGCTTCTTTCCAGCCAGAAGGTTGTAGAGGATGTTAAAGATTCGAAAACAAAAGAGGTTATATGTCCAAAAGGAATTAAACTGAAAAAAGAGCATATAGACAGAGTTAAAGATGAAAATCTTATGCGCATCAAGATAGAAAATAGTGCTGTTCATGAGAAGATGGAATCTATCAATAACGAGACAAATTACTATATACGTTATCTTGAATCAAGGTATGATGAAAGAATCGACAGAGTGAAGAGGGGTGATGAACTGCCTCACGGAGTGAATAAATGGGTAAAGGCATATATTGCAATGAAGAGGAAGATTCAGATGGGAGACAAAATGGCAGGACGGCATGGAAACAAAGGGGTGGTAGCAATGGTACTTCCGGAAGAAGACATGCCGTATCTTCCTGACGGAACACCCGTTGAAATTGTTCTCAACCCCCTCGGTGTCCCATCGAGGATGAATGTTGGTCAGATATTAGAAACACACCTTGGCTGGGCAGCAAAGGCCCTTGGACTTTATATAGCAACCCCTGTGTTTGAGGGTGCAAAGGAATCTGAAATAAAGGAACTCCTTGGGAGGTCAAGTTTACCGAAATCTGGCCAGGTAACACTTTGTAACGGTAGAACAGGAGAACCCTTTGACAGACCTGTGACTGTGGGACATATGTATATGATGAAACTCCATCACCTCGTGGATGACAAGATGCATGCCCGCTCAATCGGACCGTATTCTCTCGTAACCCAGCAGCCGCTCGGAGGGAAAGCGCAGTTTGGTGGCCAGAGGCTTGGTGAGATGGAGGTATGGGCTCTTGAGGCATACGGAGCGTCCTATACTCTGCAGGAGTTTCTCACTGTTAAAAGTGATGATGTTACAGGCAGGGCACGTATGTACGAAGCAATTGTAAAGGGAGATGCAACTCTTGAACCGGGTGTGCCTGAATCATTCCATGTATTAATAAAAGAACTCCAAAGTCTCGCACTTGATGTGGAACTTTTGGAGAAAAGAGAGAAAGGGGAGTAGTTTGACAGAGGATATCTATTCAATTTTCCAGAAACCGAAGAATCCCTTGGACTTCGAGGCTATTCGGATTCGCCTTGCCTCACCAGAGAAGATAAGGGAATGGTCATATGGCGAGGTTAAAAAACCTGAGACAATTAATTACCGCACCTTCAAACCCGAAAGAGACGGTCTGTTCTGCGCAAAAATCTTTGGACCGGTAAAGGACTGGGAATGTATCTGCGGGAAGTATAGACGTATGAAGCACAGAGGAGTAGTGTGTGATAAATGCGGGGTGGAGGTTGTTCAGTCTAAAGTTAGGCGTGAGAGATTAGGGCATATCGAGCTTGCGAGCCCTGCAGCCCATATATGGTTCCTTAAAGGTGTGCCAAGCAGGATAGGGACACTGCTCGATATGACAATGCGCCATCTTGAGAAGGTGCTCTATTTTGAGAACTATGTTGTGACAGATCCCGGTGATACACCGCTTAAAGAAAAGGAGCTTCTCACAGAGGAGGCATATAAGAAGAAGACCATCGAGTATGGTTCACGATTTAAGGCAGGGATGGGTGCTGAGGCAATCAGAGAGCTCCTCAGAAAGCTTGATCTTGATGCAATTGCGGCAGAGCTGAAGTTGAAAACAAGAGAGGCCTCTTCACTCGGTGTTAAAAAGAAGCTAACAAAGAGATTGAGAGTTGTAGAGGCATTCAGAAAATCCAGTAACAAACCGGAATGGATGATTATGGATGTTATACCTGTTCTTCCCCCTGATCTCAGACCTCTTGTACCTTTAGAGGGTGGTCGTTTTGCTACCTCTGACCTGAACGATCTTTACAGGAGGGTCATTAACAGGAATAACAGGCTCAAGAGGCTAATGGAATTAAAGGCACCGAGTGTAATAATCAAGAATGAAAAAAGAATGCTCCAGGAGGCAGTTGATGGACTCTTTGATAATGGCAGGAGGAGCAGGATTCTGAAGACTACTACAAAAAGACCTCTCAAGTCTCTGAGCGATATGATTAAAGGAAAGCAGGGCAGATTCAGGCAGAACCTACTGGGTAAAAGAGTTGATTATTCAGGCAGGTCTGTTATTGTTGTGGGCCCTGATTTACGACTTCACCAGTGCGGTCTTCCAAAACGGATGGCACTTGAGCTCTTTAAACCATTTGTTTTCAACAGGCTTGAATCAAAGGGATATGCAACTACGATAAAAGCTGCTAAAAAACTTGTAGAGAAAGAATCTCCTGAGGTCTGGGACGCCCTTGAAGAAGTCATAAAGGAGCACCCCGTACTCCTTAACCGCGCACCTACCCTCCACAGGCTTGGTATCCAGGCATTTGACCCTATCTTAGTTGAAGGAAAAGCAATAAAGCTCCACCCTCTTGTGTGCACTGCCTTCAATGCGGATTTTGACGGAGACCAGATGGCTGTTCATATCCCTCTTTCGATAGAAGCCCAGATAGAGACAAGGGTCCTTATGATGTCCATTAATAATATTCTTTCTTCCGCCAATGGAAAACCCATCGTTGTTCCAACTCAGGATATGGTCCTTGGGATTTACTATCTTACAAAAGAAAAGAGAGGGGCAAAGGGTGAAGGTAAGACATTTGCAAACACTGAGGACGTCAGAATTGCGTATGATGCTGGAATTTTGGGAGAACATGCAACGATAAAAGTAAGAATGAACGGAGACTTTATTGAGACAACAACAGGTAGAATCCTCTTCAGCGAGATACTACCGAAGGCTATTCCTTTCTCCATGGTAAACAGGGATATCACAAAGAAAGAGATTGGTAAACTCATAGAGTATGCTTATAAAAGGGCAGGTAAGCGGGAAACTGTTGTCTTTCTGGATAACCTGGAGAAACTTGGTTTCCATTATGCTACAAAATCTGGCATATCTATCTGCATGGATGATATGCACATACCATCAAAAAAACCAGGACTTATACGTGCTGCAGAACAGGAGGTCATTGAGGTTCAAAAGCAGTATGCCGATGGCCTGATAACTCATGGTGAGCGCTACAATAAGGCAATCGATATCTGGGCAAACGTGACTGAGAGGATTGCTGATGAGATGATGAAAGAACTCGGCGCTGAGACAGGAAAGACCTTTTCCGAGGAAGAACTCAAAGAAAGAAGGTCTTTCAACAGCATATTTATGATGGCTGATTCAGGAGCAAGAGGAAGCACTGCACAGATAAGGCAGCTCGCTGGTATGAGGGGATTGATGGCAAAACCATCTGGCGAGATTATCGAGACACCAATTACTGCAAACTTCAGAGAAGGACTGTCTCCACTGCAGTACTTTATCTCCACACACGGGGCTCGAAAGGGACTCGCAGATACTGCCCTGAAGACTGCAAATTCCGGTTATCTGACGAGAAGGCTTGTTGATGTTGCCCAGGATGTGATTGTGATAGAGGAAGACTGCAAGACCACAGACGGCATAGTTGTCTCATCTCTCGTAGAAGGTGGAGAAATCATCCAGCCCCTTGAAGAAAGGATTATTGGAAGAATTAGTGCTGAGGATATCAAAGACCCTATAACGAGAGAGGTAATTGTTAAAAAGAATCAGGAAATAGATGAGGAACTCAGTCAGAAGGTAATTGATGCAGGAATAGACAGGGCTAAAATAAGGTCAGTTCTTACATGCCACTCAAAGCAAGGTATATGTATAAAGTGTTATGGGAGAGATCTCTCAAGAGGTGAACAGGTGGAACTGGGTGAAGCCATAGGAATAATTGCAGCCCAGTCGATCGGTGAACCGGGTACACAGCTTACGATGAGAACCTTCCACATCGGTGGAGCAGCTGCAAAAGTAGTAGAACGGACTGTCCTCGAAGCGAAAAACTCCGGCATGATAAAGTTCATAAATATCAGTACGGTAAGGAACAGGGAAGGTCTACTTGTTGTCATGAACAGGAACGGAAGTATTGCTGTTGTGGATTCAAAGGGAAGGGAAAAAGAGAAGTATTCAGTTGTCTATGGAGCTAAGCTACTTGTAGAGAATGGACAGAAGGTCGAGATTGGCCAGAGGATTGTTGAATGGGATCCTTATTCTACGCCAATTCTTACAGAGATGGGTGGTAAGATAGCCCTTGGCGATATTGTTGAAGGGGCGACAGTAAAAGAAGAGGTTGATGAGACAACTGGCCTTTCTCATAAGGTGATTATTGATTACTCTGCGAATATGAGACCAAGGGTTTCTATCAAGGATGAACAGGGAAGGACTACAAAGATTCCAGGGACAAGCAATCTGGCACGGTATCTCCTCCCGTCAGGTGCACATGTACTCGTTGAAAAGAACGACTCAGTATTCCCCGGAGACATACTTGCAAAAATTCCTCGTGAGACAACAAAGACAAAGGATATCACAGGAGGTCTTCCCAGGGTTGCTGAGCTTTTCGAGGCAAGACGTCCCAAGGAACAGGCAATAGTGGCTGAGATAGGTGGAATGGTGGAGTTTAAAGGTGCACAAAAGGGGATGCGTGTTGTTGTTGTCAAGGGAGGGGATGAGGTAAGGGAATACCTTATTCCCAAAGGTAAGCACGTGAGTGTCCATGAAGGTGACTGGGTCAGGGCTGGAGAACCATTAATGGACGGTGCTGTGAACCCTCACAACATACTTGACATTCTTGGACCTAAAGAACTCCAGAGATATCTTGTTGATGAGGTTCAGAAGGTCTACAGGCTACAGGGCGTGTCGATTAATGACAAGCATATAGAAATTATTGTCAGGCAGATGATGAAAAAGGTGAGGATAGAAGATCCAGGCGATACAATGTTTCTTCCCGGTGAGCAGGTGGACAGGTTAGACTTCCAGGAGGAAAACCTTAAAATAAAGGCACAAGGCGATAAGCCTGCACATGGGAAACCGATCCTTCTTGGTATCACAAAGGCGTCTCTGACAACAGACAGTTTTATCTCTGCGGCTTCATTCCAGGAGACCACAAGGGTCCTTACAGAGGGTGCCATTAATGGTGCCGTGGATGAACTCAGAGGGCTTAAAGAGAATGTGATCATGGGGAGGGTAATCCCTGCTGGTACAGGAATGACAAGGTACAAGAACACCTTTGTAAAAAGCGAGCTCGAACAGCTATTTGCTGAACCACAAATTGAGAAATAGCTTTGGTAACCTTGGCTTCATCGCTGATGTTATGCTCGGGAGGCTCGCTCGCTGGCTAAGGCTCTTAGGATTTGACACACTCTACGACACTCATATAAGCGACTCAAGACTCCTCAGGGTTGCAAGAGAACAGGGAAGAGTTATCCTGACGAGAGACACAAGACTTGTAAGGATAAAGGGTGTTCATGATTACCTTCTTATAAAGGCAAATGATCCTTTCAAGCAGCTTCTTGAGGTAGTACATGCCTTCAACCTAAAAGATTTCCTTCCCCTGAGTAGATGTGGTGTTTGTAATGGAGAGCTTTCAAAGATACCGGACAAAAGGGAGATAAGGGATTCTATTCCCGATTTCGTTTTCCATAATTTTCACAACTTTCTAAGATGCAGCGATTGCAGAAAGATTTACTGGGAGGGGACGCATCCAGGAATGTTTAAAGAGAAGCTAACACAGGTTATTGGCAGTCATCCATGATTAATTAGCAATGGGAGAAATATTTCTGCTCTTGACATAATTGCTTATTCCGGATAACTTACCAATAAG
>DAITNM010000016.1:0-7868 GCA_036834585.1 Thermodesulfovibrionales bacterium
CCCTTTGCCAAAGGGGGAAGATGCAAGGAAAGATTCCCGACAAGCGGGAATGACACTGGTTTAGTATATGAAAATATACTTTAGTCAATTTTTATGCTCCTTTGTGCCGATGAATCGGCATTATGGTTTAAGCAGAAATTTTGCCGATAGCCCATAAGGAATATACTACCTTCTTGTGGTTGCCTCTTGAAAATCATTCCTTGATATATTAGGCTTTTAAAGATGAGAGTACTTGCAATAGATACCTCAACAATGCTCGGTGGTGTTGCTATTATGGATGATCTTTCAGGTCTCATTGTGGAGGTACGACTGAATGTGAAGTCAACCTATTCAGAGAGATTGATGACAACTATAGACTATGCACTGACAAAATCAGGATATAAACTATCTGATATAGATTTCTTTGCAGTAGCAACAGGCCCGGGGTCTTTTACAGGACTAAGGATAGGTCTGAGTACTATTAAAGGCTTTGCCTATACAACAGGGAAGCCCATAGTCTCTGTTCCTACCCTTGAAGCACTTGCATACCACTTTCCCTTCTGCCAATACCCTGTTTGTACCATGCTCGATGCAAGAAAGAAAGAGGTATATGCTGCATTATTTAAATGGGAGGGTGAAGGTTTTTTGCGGTTAATGGGCGAAGACTCAATAAGAATAGACAGGTTTTTAGATAGAATATTGAATGAAAAAGCTGTTTTCACAGGCGACGGAGTACTCCTTTACAGGGATAAGATCCTCAATATGTTGGGAGAAAAAGCCATTTTTGCACCTCCAGACAAGATGGTACCATCACCGGCACATGTAGCTACTATCGGAATAAAAAAGGCTATGAATGGTGAATTCTCCGAGTCAATAAGCCTTATTCCATTATATATAAGAAGATCAGAGGCTGAGCTTAAAGAGAGAAAGTAATAATTACAAGGAGAAGGTAATGGGGGAAAGGTCTGTAATAGCCGGGTTGGTCATCCGGGATATGTGGTGGTCAGATATTCCCGAGATCCTGAAAATAGAAAGAATATCCTTCTCAACCCCATGGAATGAAATGGCTTTTTTAAATGAAATTTACAATCCATCTTCAATAAATAAGGTTGCATTCTATGGAAATGAAATTATTGGTTATATTTGCGCAAACAGTGTAATTGATGAAGGTCATATACTGAATATTGCTGTTCACATAGATATGAGACGAAAGGGTATTGCCGTTGCACTTCTTGAAAAGATTATTGATGAATTAAGAAGAAAAGGTTGCAAATCCCTGTACCTTGAGGTCAGGGCTTCAAATATTAGTGCAATACGGTTTTATGAGAACCGTGATTTCGTCTCAGTGGGTATAAGGAAAAACTATTACACGTCGCCAAAAGAGGATGCTGTTGTTATGATGCTTGAGCTGTGACTATGACCATACACCTTTTATTTCTGCGCCACATTCTGTGCACTTTCCGTTTTTCATCCTGTTTTCGATAATGCTGAAACCGAAACGCTTGATAAGAAGCTTTTTGCATTGGTGGCAGAATGTATTTTCACCGCCTTCTCCAGGAACATTGCCTTCATAGATATATTTAAGACCTGTTTCAAAACCGATTTCCTTTGCCCTTCGCAGAGTTTTTAACGGTGTCCTCGGTTTATCAGTCAATTTATAGGTTGGATAGAACTGTGTTACATGCCAGGGAATAAAGGGGTCAACAGATTTTATGAATTCAGCTATCTCTCTCAGGTCTTCTTCAGAATCATTGTAGTCAGGGATTATTAATGTTGTTACTTCGACCCATACACCAAGGTCTTTCATGAGTCTTATTGTATCTTTAACAGGTTCAACCCTTGCACCGCATATCTTTTTATAAAAATCATCATTACCTTTGAGGTCTATATTATTTCCGTCAAGATAGGGTGCAATAACCTTTGTTGCCTCTGGAGTTGTATATCCATTACTCACAAAAACATTTTTTATGCCTTTCTCATGAGCGAGTTTTGCACAATCATAGGCAAACTCGAAGAAGATGGTAGGTTCAGTATAGGTATAGGAAATGCTCTTGCAGCCATTCCTTCTTGCAGCCTCAACAATGGCCTCCGGAGTGACATGCTGGCCGAGAATTTCTCCTTCATGCAACTTTGGGTACTGGGAAATCTCAAAGTTTTGGCAGTGTTCGCAACGGAAATTACAACCCACTGCTGCAATTGAAAAAGAGGTTGAACCGGTCTGGAAATGGAAAAGGGGTTTCTTCTCAATAGGGTCAATGTTCATCGAAACAACTCTTCCGTAAACAAGAGTATATAAAATACCTTCTATATTCTTGCGTACATAACAGATACCTCTTTTACCTTCTTTGATCACACAGTGGTGTGCGCAGAGAAAACACTTTACTTTATTCTCATCGAGTTTTTCATAAAACATTGCCTCTTTCATGGCTCAATTATAACAGTTTTTATATTCCTGTTATTTTTAATAAAACCATGATAAGTAACTGGATATACGATTGGGAGAATTGTTCTTATTTGACAAACCTCTAAACCTTCTTTTATGATTTCTTCAATTCTAAAGGTTCTATGTATTTCCAGGAATTAATTTTAAAACTTCATCATTTCTGGTCTGAAAAGGGCTGTATAATCCTGCAACCTTTGGACGTAGAAGTAGGTGCGGGTACTTTCCATCCAGCAACATTCTTCCGTGTCCTTGGACCTGAACCATGGAAAACAGCTTATGTTGAACCATCAAGAAGGCCGACGGACGGACGTTATGGCGAAAATCCAAACAGGCTTCAGCACTATTACCAATATCAGGTCATTTTAAAACCATCTCCTGATGAAAGCCAGGATGTTTATCTTGAGAGCCTGTCTTATCTGGGCATTGAACCGCTTAAACATGACATAAGGTTTGTCGAGGATGACTGGGAATCACCCACTCTTGGTGCATGGGGTCTTGGTTGGGAAGTCTGGCTTGACGGAATGGAAATAACGCAATTTACTTATTTCCAGCAGGTCGGAGGCATTGACCTTAAACCAGTTTCTCTTGAATTGACATACGGCCTGGAAAGGATAGCAATGTATCTCCAGGGGATAGACAATGTATTTAACCTTCTCTGGTGCAAAGGCATAAAATATGGAGAGATACACCATTCTGAAGAAGTGGAATTCTCAAAGTATAATTTCGATTATGCTGACACAGAACTGTTAACAAAACAATTTGATGAATATGAGAGAGAATCGGTCAGACTGAATAAACTTGGCCTTGTCCTTCCTTCATATGAGTTCTGCTTAAAGTGTTCCCATGTCTTTAATCTCCTCGATGCAAGAGGAGTACTTTCAGTTACAGAGAGAACAGGATACATCGCACGCGTAAGAAATCTTTCCCGTCTTTGTGCAGAGGCATATCTGAAACAGAGAGAAGAAAAGGGTTTCCCGCTTCTTAAAGATTCTCCTTCATAACCATTTTTTCTTTCTGAAAGAGACAAGCATCAAGACCCCTATACTGACCATAGTGAGCAAAATGACAGGATAACCCAAACGCCACTCGAGTTCTGGCATGTATTTGAAATTCATACCATAGATTCCGGCAATAAAAGTGAGCGGCATAAATATTGTAGCAATTATTGTTAAAACCTTCATGACAGCGTTCAGTCTGTTACTCACACTCGAAAGATAAATATCAAGCATTCCGGAGAGTATGTCTCTGAATGTTTCTATAGTATCAATTACCTGAATGGTGTGATCATAAACATCTCTCAGGTATATATTGGTTGAACCTTTAATCAGTGATGACTCTCCTCTCTCTATGCTTCCGATCACTTCCCGCAGGGGCCAGACAGACCTTCTTAAGAATATCATCTCCCTCTTCAATTTGTGGATAAGATTGATGGTTTCGGGGACTGGATTAATGATCAACTTTTCCTCCAGGAATTCTATCCTTTCTCCAAGTTTTTCCAGGATGATAAAATAGTTGTCAACAATTGAATCTAAAAGAGAGTAAACAAGATAATCGGCACCCATCTTTCTTATACGTCCCTTTCCGCTTCTTATTCGTTCTCTCACGGAATTAAAAATATCTCCTTCCCTTTCCTGGAAGGAGATGACAAAATTCTTTCCGAGTACCAAACTTACCTGCTCTGCGAGGATCTCGCCGGTCTCGTCGTCGGGATAAAGCATTTTTAAGACAATAAAAATATATTCACCATAATCTTCTATCTTCGGACGCTGATCAGTGTTCAGGATGTCCTCTAATGTGAGAGGATGCAAACCAAAACAATCACCGAGCTTTTCTAATGTCTCAATCTCGTGAATACCGTCGATATTTATCCATATTATGGTTGGCCTATCTTTAAAGGGATAACATTCCTCAAGGGTTTCAGTCTCTCTGACCTGGAATTGCGTTTCATCATAGTCCATTATGGTGATTTTTATCTTTTCAGTCTTCCTTTCACCGATATGAACGAGGGTACCTGGAGGGAGACCAGCCTTTTTTGACCTTTTCTTAATAAATTTTGGCATAACTATTTCGAATTTGATAACACTATCTTGATTAAACGAGCATAATATAATGAAAGCCCTTTTCCCTTGTCAATCAAACTTTCATACGGGTATAATTACATGAAAAATAACATTTATAAAATATGACGAAAATGAACGAAACTAACCGTCATTCACTTTTACTTGAGATAGGCACTGAAGAGATACCGGCAAGGTTCCTGCCAGGAACAATTCAAAGTTTAAGAGATAATACAAGCACCATCTTGAACGAAAACTCTATAATTTTTTCAGATATAAAGGTCTATGCAACTCCAAGGAGGCTTGTTCTCATGATTATTGGATTGCCTGAGATACAGAGCGGTCGTGTTCGTGAAGTATTTGGACCTCCCAAAAAGGTAGCCTTTGATGAGAAAGGAGGCCCAACAGAGGCAGCCCTAAAGTTTGCAAGCTCTCAAGGTGTACATGTTGAAAGTCTTATTATAAAAAAGAGAGACAAAGGTGAATATGTTGTCTCGGTAGTTGAAGAGAAAGGAATGCATGTAAAAGACCTTCTTCCTGAGATTTTAAAAAGGATTGTATTTTCGATACGGTTCCCGAAAACCATGAGATGGGGAAATGGGAGCATAAGGTTTGCCAGGCCAATACACTGGATCCTGGCAATCTTTGACAATGACGTCATACCCTTTGAGGTTGATGGAATTAAGAGTGACAACATGACGTATGGTCATCGTTTTCTTTCACCAGCAAAATTTCAGATAAAGGAAATTACAAGTTTCAAAAGCCTTCTTGAAAACAATTCAGTCATTGTTGACCAGGAGGAGAGGAAAAAGACAATCCTCGAGGGTATCAGAAGACTTTCGTCTTCAGTGGGAGGCATGCCTGTAGAAGATGAAGAGCTTATTGAGACAGTCAATTTCCTTGTTGAGTATCCATCCCCTGTACTCTGCAGCTTTCAGGAATATTATCTTGAACTTCCCAAAGAACTTCTTGTTACAGTAATGAAAGACCATCAGAAATTCTTTGCTATAGAAGACAGACAAGGGAAACTTATCAATCATTTTATTGTCATCAGTAATACAAGAGTGGAGAATGAAGAAATTGTAAGAATCGGCGCAGAACGAGTAATAAAAGCAAGGTTTGAGGACGCAAGATTCTATTTCGAAGAAGACAGGAAAAAGCCTCTCCATGAAAGGACAGGGGAACTCAGGAAGGTCATCTTCCAGGAAAAGCTCAGAAGTCTTTATGAAAAGACAGAAAGGGTGGTCTCTCTTGTTGAGTTTCTTTCTGATAGTGTAGCACCTTCTAAAAAGGATAAACTCATCCGTGCTGCATGGCTGTCAAAAGCAGACCTTGTAACAGGGATTGTAAAGGAATTCCCTGAACTTCAGGGAATCATTGGTAAATACTATGCTCTTAGCGATGGTGAAGATAGCGAGATTGCAAGAGGAATAGAGGAGCAGTATCTGCCGAGACATTCCGGTGGAGGGCTTCCCAGTACAGAGGTTGGTGATTTTCTCAGCATAGCCGATAAAATTGACAACATAGCCTCTTTCTTTTCTTTAGGGCTTATACCTACCGGGTCTGAAGATCCCTTTGCCCTTAGGAGACAGGCTCTTGGCATTATAGCAATCATATTAGAAAAAGGACATCCCCTGCCTCTGAAAAATCTGATATCGAAAGCATTGCAAAATTTGAAACCTTTATTTTCTCTCCCGGATGGGATAGAAGAGAAAATCTGCCAGTTCTTTGAGCAGAGGTTTGAACCTGTTTTTTCTGATATGGGATATAATCCAGACATAATACAGTCAATACTTTTCATGTCTCTTGATTTTCCTATCAAAGAGATAAAAGACAGGGCTGATGCCTTGAAGAGATTCAAAGATGAGAAAGTTTATGATGATTTCCTCCTTGCGATCAAACGTGCCCATAATATTCTTCCGAAAGGAACAATTTCCAAATTAAAGGAAAATTTGCTTATTGAAGAACCTGAAAAAATGCTCAAAAATAGAATCGATGTCTTAAAGTCTCAAATAAAAAGCCTTCTTGAAGAGAAAAAGTATCTTGATGCGATTATGCTCCTTGCTACTATTACAGAACCGATTAATCATTTCTTTGACCGTGTACTTGTTATGGACAAACGTGAAGAGGTGAAGCAGAACAGGCTTGCATTGTTGAAAGAAGTTTGGGAAACTGCAATAACCATAACAGATTTTTCAAAGCTACAGGCTTCCCGTTAGTATCTCAGCGATATTCATATTTTGGTTAAAATAAGAAATGTCTGGTATAGGAAAATTTACAGCTTTGCAATCCAGAGAATACAGGCTCTTCTTTTTCGGTCAGATGATCTCTCTGTCAGGAACATGGATGCAGTCTGTAGCACAGGGATGGCTTGTATACAGTCTGACAAAATCTCCTTTCTACCTTGGTCTTGTTGCAGCCTTTGGATCACTCCCAATTCTGTTATTTTCTCTTTTTGGCGGGATCGTAGCTGATAGAATCAGAAAGAGAAACCTTCTTTTATTAACTCAGTCATTATCAATTATACCTGCCCTCTCTCTTGGCATATTAACGGACATGAATCTGATTAAGGTCTGGCATGTTGCTCTGTTTGCAACATTTCTCGGAACTGTAAATGCCTTTGATATTCCAGCAAGGCAGGCATTTATTATTGAGCTTGTCGGTGAAAAAAGTCTTATGAATGCCATAGCATTAAATTCCACTGTTTTTCATGGAGCACGCTTGATAGGGCCGGTAATAGCTGGAATGGCAATTGCTTACCTGGGTCTTCCTGCGTGCTTTTACCTGAATGCCCTGAGCTTCACAGCAATCATATTTGCCCTGAGCAAGATGAGAGTAAAGAAGAGTAACAGAAAAGAAAAAACCATGGGAATTCTCAGAGATTTGAGTGAAGGTATAAAGTTTATAACAAGCAAACCTGATATTTACAGAATAATACTTTTAATTGCAGTATTCAGTATTATTGGCCTTCCTTGTTTTACTCTTCTTCCAATATTTGCTGTTGAGGTCCTCAGGGCAGGCCCTCAGGGATTTGGTTTTCTTGTAGGAGCAACAGGAGGAGGAGCTTTTCTGGCTGGCTTATTCCTTGCTTATAAAGGTGATGTGGAAAACAAATTACGGTTAATGTCTTTATCAGGCCTTTGCTTTTCTATATTTCTTTTAGTTTTTTCTGTTTCCAGCTCTGTTTATCTTTCAATTGTTGCTCTTTTATTTATAGGGTGGGGTACAGTGAGTTTTTTTGCAACGGCAAATAGCTTTGTCCAGCTTTCCGTTTCAGACAATTTAAGAGGAAGGGTGATTAGCGTATATGCTTTTGTATTCCTTGGATTTGCCCCTATCGGGAATTATCTTATCGGCATACTGGCAGATTCATTCGGGGTAACAAAGGC
>DAITNM010000016.1:7968-11931 GCA_036834585.1 Thermodesulfovibrionales bacterium
CCATGATTTTACAGAAGAAGAGATCCAGAGACTGAGGGTCCTTGCCTCCCTTGGTGGTATCATGGTTGACAGGGCAAGGATATGGAAGCAGATGCAGACCCTTATAGAAGTATCTCGTTCGATAAGCTCAACCCTTTCCCTTAGCGAGGTTCTTTCTGGAATTGTTGAGAATGCAGCAAAAGCCTTTGGTTTCAAAGCTGCATCCATACGACTCTTCGATGAGGGAAAAAAGTCTCTTGATGTTAAGGCTACTTATGGCCTCAGTGAAGCATATTTGAAGAAAGGACCTATTGAAGTGCAAAAAAGCCCTATAGACAGGGAGTGCATGGAGGGAAGGGCTGTAATCGTTTCTGACGTGTCTAAGGATAGTAGGCTGCAGTATCCTGAGGAGATTATTAAGGAAGGTATAAGAGCAATACTTTCAGTGCCATTAAGTATCAGGGGAACGGTTATGGGTGTCCTCAGGGTCTATACATCCAATCCTTATTCTTTTACCCCTATAGAGATAAATTTCATTTCTGCACTGGCAAGCAGTGGTGCTATAGCTATAGAGAATGCACGCCTCTTTGAGCATATTAAAGATGAATATGAAGAATTAACAAGAGACGTCTGGAAGTGGTATGACTGGGGAAAGCATTTTCCGAAATTCTAACTTTGTAATCCCAAAAGATGTATTCTTCAACTTCATAGATACCCTGAGGCCTGAATATAGGGTTTTTGGACCTGTAAAAGAAAAAAATCAGCCTGTCTTTAGAGAAATATCTTCTTCAGCAGAGCTCTTCATGGATTATCCCACAACAATGTTATCGCCGGGGAAGATGTTTATTTACAAGCCGAGGGAAGATATTCTGAAATTCAGGATTGAATCAGATATCTCTATCGAGGAAATTGGGCAGGAAGTTGAAAAGCGGGTTATTGTTGGTATACATCCCTGTGATTTACATGCAATACTCTATCTTGACAGGACTTTCCTCGGTGACTTTATAGACCCTTCCTATAAGATAAGAAGGGAAAATACAATACTTATAGCCCTGAATTGCATGCAAGTTTCAGAGAACTGTTTCTGCTCATCTGTAAGTACAGGCCCACATCTTAAGGTTCAATCAGGATATGACATGATTCTAACGGATTTTGGTGATGATTATTTAGTGGAGATTAAAAGCACAAAAGCTTCCGAGTTCTTTAATACAAAAGGCAAAGAGGCAGGTCCTGCTGAATGGAAACTAAAGTCTGAGAAAGAAGAATCACTACTCAGGAGTTTCAAGAAATTTATTGATGTTCAGGGTCTTGATAATCTCTTTATGAAAAACCTCGATCACCCTGTATGGATGACAACTGCTGATGGGCGATGCCTGTCCTGTTCAAATTGCGTTATGGTCTGTCCAACCTGTTTCTGTTATGACATTGTTGATGAAATGAGTATGGATCTTAAAGAAATCAGAAGATTCAGACAGTTAGATGCATGCCAGGATTTGAGGTTTGCAGAGATATATGGCGCAAATTACAGGCTAAGAAGGGCATCCCGTCTCAGGCAGTTTGTGATACATAATTTAAACTACACATCCCAGTATGGCGTTATTAAAACTGTTGGCTGCGGCAGATGCATAACCTGGTGTCCTACAAAAATCGACTTGACAGAGATGGCAAAAGAGATTCAGAGGAGCCCCCTCCATTGAAAACACCCCTTTTACCGTTAAAGGCTCTCATTACAGATGTAAAGGCAGATACAGGAGATGTAAAGACTTACAGCCTTTTTCCAGAGAACCCCTTATACACTGCTAAACCCGGACAGTTCAACATGATTGGTTATCCGGGTGTTGGCGAAGCCCCTATATCTCTTAGTTCAATTGTATCTGATGGCACATTCCAGCATACCATCAGGGCAGTTGGCAGGGTAACAAAGTTTATAGAAGGATTCAGAAAGGGAGATGAGATATATTTTCGAGGCCCTTATGGTTCTTATTGGCCTTTAGAAGATGCTCGCGGAGAAGACGTCCTCATTGTTGCAGGAGGAGTTGGTCTTGCTCCTTTGAGGCCGGTAATACAGGAAATCCTGCTCATGAGGAATTCATTTGGAAAAGTCACCCTTGTTTATGGTTCGAGGACTCCTGACAATATCCTCTTCATGAGCGAAATTAAGATGTGGAGAAAAGAAATCGATGTGTTTTTAACAGTTGACGAAGTTCCACCTAATATAAAATGGGATTATGATATCGGACTTGTAACACAGCTTATAGATAAATCTGCAGTAAATCCGGTAAAGACCTTTGCCTTTGTATGCGGCCCTGAGATAATGATGCTGTTTGTATCAAAAGGGCTTTTTTTAAGGGGGTTTCTTCCTTCAAGGGTTTATGTTTCTTTAGAGAGAAGGATGAAATGCGGTATAGCCCAATGTGGTCATTGTCAACATGGCAGTAAGTTTGTCTGTAAGGACGGTCCTGTTTTCCTCTATAAAGACATAAGCAGATTGCCAGACGGACTGCTTTAGGCTTCAATTTTTGATGGCAAAAATATATGTTATAGGAATAGGCTACAAACCATTAGATAAAAAGGGGAAAATAATTATCTGTCATTCCGAGTTCATACTTTCCTCCAGCAGGCTTTTTAAGATTTTTGAAAGATTTGAAGAGTTTGAAAAAGTGAAGGAGAAAGTTCGTGTAATTGACAATGTAGATGAGACAATCAAATTCATTAAATCTCAGATAAAAAAACAAAAAAAATGCGGTCTTATTATAACCGTCCTTGCTTCAGGTGATCCTTTGTTCTTTGGCATTGGAAGAAGGGTTATCAAAGAAATCGGAAAGGAGAGGGTGGAACTAATTCCTGACCTTTCGAGTGTTCAGTTAGCCTTTTCAAGAATAAAAGAGCCCTGGGATGATGCCTTTCTTATAAGTCTGCACAGAGGCCCGGACCCGCAGAAGAGAAGAACCCTGAAGTATGGAATAAAAGATATTCCTGTTTTGCTTAAGAAATATAAAAAAATTGCAGTCCTTACAGATCAAGAAAATAGTCCAAAAGTTATTGCTAAAACTCTCATCTTATCATCATTTAAAAAAGCTCAACCTGTAATATATGTATGCGAGAAACTTGGTTACCCCGACGAGAGGATTACAAAAAAAACTCCTGAAGATATTACAAGCATGTCTTTTTCAACTCCAAATGTTGTTGTCATCATCCTCGAACCTACCGAGACCCGGAGCAAGTCTTCGCGGAGAGACGCTCCGACCTTGAATCCTTAACCGAGGAGTTAATACAATACATCAAATATGACCAAAGATGATTTAACAATTTTCAAAAACTGGTTTATTCAATTCGTAAAATCTTACTATTCGGCAAATACTGAAGATCAAAGGAATATTTATCTTAAGGAGGAACATACCTTTAAGGTATGTGAGAACATTGTTGAAATAATAAGAGGGTTGAAATGCAGCAATGAAGAAATGATGTCAGCAGAAATAATAGCCCTTTTTCATGACATAGGGAGATTCCCTCAATATGCAAAATATAAGACTTTTAGAGACCATCTCTCAGTTAATCACGGTTATCTTGGAGTTCAGACACTACTTAAAGAAAACGTCCTCAAGAATCTTTCAGAGAATGAACAGAAATTGATTATTAAGGCAGTGAGGTTTCACAATGCCTTTTCAATTCCCCAAAAAGAACGAGAAGATATCATCTTTTTTATCAAACTGATACGGGATGCAGACAAACTGGATATATGGAGAGTTTTTATTGAATATTACGAAGCTCCTGAAGAAGAAAGGGCAACTGCAGCAGCCCTCGGACTGCCGGACACATCCGATTATTCAAGGGATGTCCTCTCTTATATTTTCAGGGAACAGGTTGCTTCCCAGTCTAAATTAAAAAACCTGAATGATTTAAAACTCATGCACTTAACATGGGTATATGACCTCAATTTCAAACCTTCCTACAAAATACTATCAGAAAGGGGTTACATAGACA
>DAITNM010000017.1:0-11519 GCA_036834585.1 Thermodesulfovibrionales bacterium
ACAGGATCATGCCCTCCGGGATGGAAGGGATGACATCTGAGTAACCTCCTTGCTGTAAGATATAAGCCTGTCATAGAACCATACTTCTTTATTGCTTCCATCGCATATTCAGAGCAGGTGGGGGTAAACCTGCAGCTCACCGGGTAAAGTGGAGACAGAAGGTATCTGTACAGTCGGATCATCCATAGAAGGATTTTTCCCATCTTCAAAACATCCTTATAATCATGCATATTCTCAAAAGATTTTTAAACCAGTCCCTCAGGAAAGTTGAATCGGCTTTTCCTCTGATAAAAAAGGCGGATAAAAGGGAATTCATTTGTCTTTATATAAGGGGGAAAGGTTCTATGCCGTCAACTTTTTACGGCCTTTGTTCCTTCTCCTCTTGAGGACTTTACGTCCCCCAGCAGAACTCATCCTCTCAAGAAAACCGTGAGTCCGTTTCCGCCTGAGTTTATGGGGATGGAATGTAGTATAGGTTCCCATTTTAGATAGAAATTATAAATTCCCATGAAAAACAAAGTCAAGCTCGTTTGAATTTACTGTCTGACCATGATAAGATAACAAGTCCTTTTCTACGGGACATTTAACATGGCAGACATAGTCCCTTTCAGAGGAATCCTTTACAATGTATCTAAGGTATCTATGGAGGATGTTCTATCTCCTCCATATGACATTATTACGCAAGAATACAGGGAAGAATTATACAGGAAGAGTCCCTATAATATTGTGAGAATAGATTTTGGTAAAGAGCATCCCAACGATAGCGAGAGAGACAACAAATACACAAGAGCGAGGGAATTCTTAGAGGAGTGGTTGAATGAAGGGATACTCATCAGAAACGAAAAACCATCATTTTACGCTTATGGGATGTCTTATCAGATAGATGGGAAAGAAAAGAACCTTGTCGGATTTCTCGGCCTTGTAAAGCTCGAGGAGTTAGAAAAAGGGAAAATCCATCCCCATGAATGCACCTATTCCAAACCAAAACAGGACAGGTTGAACCTTATGAGGATATGTGAGTCAAATACAAGTCCAATATTTTCGCTCTATAAAAGTTCAGAAACTGATATATCAGCTATTCTTTCAAAGATCACAAAGACAAAACCTTACCTTGAAGCAACCGACTCTGCCGGAGCTACCCACAGGCTCTGGCAGATTGATGAAAAAACTGACGTGGAGCGCATAAGGAAAGAACTTGAAGATAAAGATATTTTCATTGCTGATGGTCACCACAGGTATGAAACAGCTCTTGAGTTCCAGAAGGAGATGAGGATGAAAAGACCGTCTTTTTTTGGAGATGAGCCATTTAATTATGTACTGATGTTTCTTGCAAATATGTTAGACAGCGGTATCACAATACTCCCGGCCCACAGATTGCTGAAGAAGGTTCCAGTAGATGTTAAGGCAAGACTAAATGAGCATTTTGATATTGAACCTGTATCTTCAGATTTTGATATTTCGAAAAAGATGTCAGGTAAAAAATGCGTTTTTGGTTTTTTTCAGAACAGAGACCACGGATGGTATCTCCTAACATGTAAGGAAGGCGACTTGTCTGAAGTCAATCCATCCCTCAGAGGTATTGATGTAGTTGTCCTGCACGACCTGATACTAAAGAAGATACTGAGCGCAGTAGATGTAGATTATGAAATGGATGTAAAAAAGGTTCTCGATAAAGTAAGGAGCGGAGAGTTCTCTGCTGCCTTTTTCCTGAATCCTACTGGTGTAGAGGATGTTGAAAAGGCTGCCTTTTCCTCTGTGAGAATGCCACCAAAGTCAACGTATTTTTACCCGAAACTCTTAACGGGTATTGTTATAAATAGTTTTTTAAATGGTTAACCCCATCTATCCTCCCCTTTAAAAGGGGAGGCTTAAGGAGGGGTTAGGGAGGAGGTTTTTATGGGAACCCGGGTTGCAATTAATGGTTTTGGAAGAATAGGGAGATGCTTTTTACGGGCAAGCAAGGGATATCAAGAATTTGAGGTTGTGGCTATTAATGACCTCACTGATGCAAAGACTCTTGCCCATCTTTTAAAATATGACTCTGTACATGGCATTTTCGCTGCCGACATAAAAACTGGGGAAGGAAGTATTACAGTTGACGGCAGGGAGATAAAAATTCTTGCTATGACAGAACCTGAGAAGCTCCCCTGGAAGGACCTCGGTGTAGATATTGTCATTGAATCAACAGGCAGGTTCACTGACAAGCCCTCTGCCTCAAAACATTTAAATGCAGGTGCAAAGTGGGTTATTATCTCAGCACCTGCTAAAGAACCAGACATGACTGTATGCATGGGCGTGAATGAGGAAACATTAGACCCTAAGAACCATAGGATTATTTCAAATGCCTCATGTACAACGAACTGTCTTGCACCTGTTGCAAAGGTAATACATAACGAATTCAAGATAATAAAAGGACTCATGACAACAATCCATTCCTATACTAATGACCAGAGAATACTTGACCTTCCTCATAAAGACTTGAGAAGGGCACGGGCGGCTGCTATGAATATGATACCCACGACAACAGGCGCTGCAAAGGCTGTCGGCCTTGTGCTTCCTGAGCTGAAGGGAAAGCTGAATGGCCTTGCTATCAGGGTGCCCACACCGAATGTTTCTGTTGTAGACCTTGTTGCTGAGGTGTCAAAAGAGGTTACTGTGGAAGAGGTAAATGGAGCATTAAAAAAGGCTGCTGAAGGACCTATGAAGGGGATCCTCCAGTATTCCGAAGAGCCCCTTGTCTCTATAGATCTGAACGGCAATAACCATTCAGCCATCGTTGATTCAAAGCTGACAATGGTGCTTGAGGGTAGGATGGTAAAGGTTCTTGCCTGGTATGATAATGAATGGGGATATAGTTCGCGTATCAGAGACCTGATACTTTACCTTATAAAGAGGGTCTGACAATGGCAAAGAGGAATTTGATAGACCCTGTACCGATTAAAGATATCTTCAACAAGATCACAATAGAAGATCTTGACTTGAGAGGAAAGAGGGTCTTTATCAGGGCTGATTTTAATGTGCCCCTTGATGACAATCTCATGGTCACTGATGACAGGAGGATCCGGTCCACCCTTCCCACCATAAACTATGCTATTGATGAAGGGGCAAAGGTTATCCTATCCTCGCACTTTGGAAGACCGAAAGGAAAGAGGGACCCGAAACTCAGTCTTGCGCCTGTGGCAAAGAGGCTCCAGAGACTCCTGAACAAGGATGTCATCTTCATACCTGATTGTGTAGGAAGTCAAGTAGAAAGTCTCGTAGCAAAGATGAAGGAAGGGGATGTTGTTCTCCTTGAAAATCTGAGATATCACCCTGAGGAAGAACAGAACAATGAGGAGTTCGCACGTGCCTTGGCATCTCTTGCAGATGTTTATGTTAATGATGCATTTGGGACAGCTCACAGGGTTCATGCTTCGATTGTCGGAGTGCCCAAATTTCTTCCGGCAGCAGCCGGATTTCTGTTAAAGAAAGAGATAGAATACCTCAGGGGAGCGATTGAGAATCCTGTACGGCCATTTGTTGCAATTCTCGGTGGGGCAAAGGTTTCAGGAAAGATCAACGTCCTTGAAAATCTTGTTGGAAAGGTTGACAAGGTCTTAATTGGTGGTGGTATGGCATATACCTTTATAAAAGCTATGGGGTATGAGGTGGGAAATTCCCTCGTAGAAGAAGATATGCTTGAGACAGCACAGAGGATAAGGAGGAAGCTTAAAGGAATGGGTATAAAGTTTTACCTTCCCGTAGACTGTGTGATTGCCCAAGGAATCGAGACAAGTACAGAAACGAAAATAATCCCCACCCTTGAGATACCGAAGGGGTGGGCTGCACTCGATATAGGACCTGCAACGGCCAGACTCTTTTCAGAGGCTATTCAGGATGCGAAGACTATCCTCTGGAATGGGCCGATGGGTGTATTCGAAGAAGATGCGTTTTCAAGAGGGACCTTTGCTGTTGCGCGTGCCGTTGCGGATGCATATGCCCTCACAATTGTCGGTGGTGGTGATACAGACCTTGCTGTGCATAGGGCAGGAGTGTCTGATGCAATATCATTCATTTCTACAGGTGGTGGGGCAGCGCTTCAGCTCCTTGAGGGAAAAGAGCTACCTGGTATTGCAGTTCTTGCAAACAGGGAAGATTAGATGTTTTGTAATCCTAACTCGTAGTAGTCTGATAAAACTTGGTGTTCCCTAAGGAGTTTTCCGAGGCCGAAGGAACCTTGTGTGGTAGCTTCTCGTTTTTATGAGACAGTAGTCCCCTCTTCATTTCGACAATAGAAGGATTTTTACATTCAAAATATTTTATGAGATAGGAGACCGCCAGCTCCGGTTCTATGACCTCGCCACAGGTAAAGATGTCCACAGCTGCATAACTGTACTCGGGCCATGTATGTATAGAGAGATGGGATTCCGCTATTACTACTACGCCGCTGATTCCGAAAGGATTAAATTCGTGGAAGGAAATATCTATGATTGTTGCTTTGGCTTCCTTTGCTGCAGAGATAAGTATTTTTTTTACTTTCTCAAGGCTCTTCAGAATATCGGAATTACAATCCCTCAATTCTATCAAAAGATGGGTACCTAATGCATACAATTCTCTACCCCCCCTTCAAATTTAATTTTTTACTAAGAATAAAAAATACAGCAAAAAAGAGAATGTTGTCAAGAGAAAATTTCTTTTTATCGAAAGTTATCTACATCGACTCCTTTGCTGTAGCCTTTATCACCTCCTTTATGTTCCTGTCAAGGAACTGAGGAAGATAGGGTATATCTAAGTTGAGGAATCCAGAGGTTATCACAGAGATCGCATCTTCTCTGGAGACTCCCCTCGACATCAAATACTCAACCTGTTCTTCTGCAATAGGACCAATAGAGGCCTCATGGGAAAGCTCAGCTTTCGAAGCTCCGTCAGATATCAACTGAGGGATAGCATAGATCCTTCCTCTGGTTGAAGAGAGGATGCCCCGACAATCAAGATGTGCAATACAATACTCCTTAGTCTTAGCTATCAGGTCTCCCCTTGAATAAATTACACTTTCATCACCAGCTATAACCCTTGCAATAGATTCGCCTCTTGTGTCCTCTCCCTCGAGTACTACCCTTGAACCGATATCTATATAAGAATCCTTAAGCCCATAAAGGATAGCGTTGAACTTGGCAGACGCCCTGTTTCCTCTAAGATAGGCGGCAGGAAACATCTGAATGGACTTTACAGGCTTCAAAAGAACATAGGTGCTGAAGAGCATGCCGTCCTCTTCGACAATTGCCCCTGTTCTTGGCCGTACATGGAAGTTATCAGCCCAATTATGAATCATTGTAAAGAAAAGTTTTCCACCCTTCTTCACGTAGAATTCAGATACACCAATATGTATACCCTCGGCATCGCTCTTTGACAAGGCACAGCCGGTTATTACCTGAAGTTCTGCGCCTTCTTCCACAATGATCATATTGTGGACGTTCTGGCTCACATAGTTTTCTGCAACCAGAAGACATGCCTGCACAGGATAATCGAGTTTTTGGTGCGGGAGAATCCTTATGAAATACCCGTGTGTCATGTTAATCTCTGCCTGAGCAGTGTATTTATCCTGATCAACAGGAACAGCCTTCCAGTAATAATCCTCAAGCCAGTCATATCTTCTTAATGCCTCAGTTGTGCTCATTATTTCAAGCTTGCCCTCATAAACCTTATTTAATCTCTCATAGACCACAGAGTGATCAACCTGGATGTAGGACCCTGACCTTGTTTCCTCCTTTACATCAATCCCTGCCATGGTGGCAGCCTCACGAGCCTGTTGAGGTAAACCCTCAAGGCTCTCAATTCTTCCTCTTTCAATATGGTGACTATAGCGAGACAGGTCAATATCGGGCCCGAGGGCTGCTTTCTTTTCCTTTGCCCCTTCTGCCTTTTCCCTGATGTCCGAGAGGAAAGCCTTGCTTATCGACATACAGCACACCTCTTGTAACCAAACCTCTTTATTTCCGAGAGAATATCTCTGGGGTTTCCGCCACAGACTAAGGTTCCATCAAAAATGATGTAACCTTTATCAGCATTCACATAATCGAGGATATACCCTGTATGGGTTATGATAATAGCTCCCCTCTTTGGGTCCTTTACCTTATCCTTTCCAAGGAGAGAGTTTATAGCATCACCTACAAGAGCGATATTCTCAAGGTCAACACCAGATTCAGGCTCATCGATAAAGACAAGATCCGGTCTCTGTACCATAAGCTGAAATAACTCTGAGCGCTTCATCTCTCCACCGGAAAAACCTTCATTCAGTCCCCTGTCTAAATGGTCCAAAAGATTGAGTCTCTCTGCAATACCCATAATCTCTTCTCTGCCTTTCCCATTTATGATTAATTCAGTGAACTTCCTTAAGGTAACACCTCTCACAGTAGGAGGTCTCTGAAAGGAGATTCCCATACCAAGCTTTGCACGTTCATGAATATCCCTTTCAGTTACATCTTCCCCTTTAAAATAGATTTTACCCTGATCAACCCTGTACCTTGGAAAACCCATAAGGGCCATAATGAAGGATGTTTTGCCAGCGCCATTTGGGCCGAATAACATATGAACTTCACCATAATTCATAGAGAAGTTGACACCCTTTAGTACCTGCTTTTCACCCAAAGATAGCCACAGGTCTTCTACCTTTAACATCTCCCGCATAATTTTCTCCTTCCTCAATTAAAGAGATATATATTTTAGATTATATTAAAATTTTCAAAGATGCAAAAGTTTGTCTGTCATGTGATCTAAGAATCACGTTTGATGAAGCAGTGCCTCCTCGATGACCTCTACTAAATGCAATACTGGCGTGTTCTTGACCTTTTTACTCAACTGAAGCATACAACCCGGGCAGGAAGTAATGATCGTTTTTGCTTCTGTCTTTTCCAAATCCTTCATGCGCCTCTCCAGCAGAGCCTCTGATATCTCCCGATAGGACAGACTAAAGATGCCACCGAAGCCGCAGCATCCCTCTCTTTCCATTTCTATTACATCAATGCCGATATGTCTCATAATCTCTCGCGGCTCTTTTATAACACCTAATCCGTAACTGAGATGACAGGGGTCGTGGTAGACTGCTTCTGCAGAGTGAGAAGTGAAAAATGATGAGTGAAAGGTGTCTAATTTATTAATAAAAAAACTTGATATGTCCATTACGTTTTCAAGGCCTTCACCGATAAGTCTTGGATATTCTACCTTTAGGGCAAATGTGCATGTTGGACAGAGACTCAGTATCGCCTCGACATTGAGCCTGCTGAATGCTTCCATATTCTTCCTTGCAAGTTTTTTTGCCTCTTCCTCAAGGCCAAGCGTCCTTAAAGGTATCCCGCAGCAGACCTCGCCTGCGGGGAAGATTACTTCGTAATGAAGTTGTTGAAGAATATTAATGAGGGATTCTCCTAAATGCGGATAAAGGAAATTAATAGCACACCCTGTGAAGACAGCAACCCTTCCCTTCTTTTTTGAACTCGTAAATACCCTGCTTTCACCTTTAAGGGGACTTTCAGGCAGTTCAGGGAAAAAAGGAAGGATTCTCCTCTTCAATTTTTGGGGTAACATGAACTGGGCAATCCTGAGGAGTCTGAAACTCAGATCTGGCCTTTGGGTAGAAATTTTCGTAAAAAATCTGAGGAATCGTCTGTTAACATCTGACCTTAGGAGAAGACTTCTCCCGTGATATATAACCTCATGAATCTCAACTCCCGGAGGACACATTTCTGAACAGGCACCACATAATATGCAGCTGAAGATGCGATCTATCAGGATTGCTGATGGCTTAAGCTGGCCTGTGGAAAGCCCCCAGAGGAGCACGAGCCTGCCTCTTGCTCCCATTGCTTCTGTTTTATCTTCATCATAGGTTGGACAGAAGGCCTTGCAGCTCCCGCAGCGTATACATTTTGAAAGTTCTTGTAAGTATCTTTCTTTTTCCATGAGAGAAAATGAAAAAGCCCTTCCGCTTCCTTTTTATTATTGTATAATAGCAGATAGTTTTGAAAGGCTTTTGAAGGAATAATTATGCTTCTTGGCTTTAATACCAATATACCTTATAACGGAAACCTGTATCATATTCAGACAGAGGATAAAGGATTAAAGAACCCGAAAATAATAACCTGTATCTATTTAAAAGGTAAGATCATCACATCCAAAAAAATCAGTTATGCGAATATTGTGAGACAACCAGATTGCAAAGTCAGGGTAAAGAAATTGATGGCAAGACAGCACATAAAGATGATGAAAGATCTCCTTGAAGGGAAACATACTGGAGAAAATAAGCCTGAAGAAAAAAAAGGAGAAGCTATTCAGTAAATGAAACATTTAGGTATCTGCAGGGAAAGAGATGTAACCTTCCTGAAGAAACAGGCAAAATTAGTGAGGATAGAAATACTGAAGATGCTTGCCCTGGCTGGTTCAGGCCATACAGGTGGATCTTTATCGGCTGCTGATATTGTTACAGTCCTGTATTTCTCAAAGATGCGTCACAGACCGGATGAACCTAACTGGAAGGAAAGGGACAGATTCATTCTTTCTAAAGGCCACGCTGCACCTTTGCTTTATGCAGTATTAGCCATGACAGGTTATTTCAACATCTCCATGCTCAAGACACTCCGCAAATTGGGCAGTCCTCTTCAGGGACATCCTTGTTCAAGGGTCCTCCCCGGTGTTGAGATTTCTACAGGTTCCCTTGGTCAGGGTCTCTCTGTTTCAAATGGAATAGCGATTGGCATGAAGATAGACAACCTAAGTTCAAGGGTATACTGCCTTTTAGGTGATGGCGAAACACAGGAGGGTCAGGTCTGGGAGGCTGCAATGACAGCCGCACATTACAGACTTGACAATCTATGCGCAATAATAGACCTTAACGGACTTCAGATTGATGGCCCTGTTTCAAAGGTGAAGGGAATAGAGCCTGTAGCAGCTAAGTGGAGTGCCTTTGGATGGCATGTTATTGAGATTGACGGGCACAATATGGAAGAAATACTTAACGGCCTTGATGAGGCAGAGAAAGTAAAAGAAAAGCCGACGATGATCATTGCCCACACTATTAAAGGGAAAGGAGTATCTTTCTTTGAGGGTAAGGTAGAATATCACGGGATGGCACCTACCCATGAAGAACTCGAAAAGGCATTAAAGGAACTTGGAAAAAGCGGATAAGAAGACAAAGAGCACAGAACAAATAGCAGAGAGCAAAGGGCACAGAACACAGGGCACAAAGAAAGAAGCCACAAGGGACGCCTATGGAGACGCGCTTCTTAAACTCGGCAAAAGGCGGAAAGATGTTGTTGTACTCGATGCAGATCTTTCTGGCTCAACAAAGACAGAGAAATTTGCAAAGGCATTTCCTGATCGATTTTTTAATATAGGAATTGCAGAACAGGACATGATCGGCACTGCAGCAGGACTGGCACTTTCGGGAAAGCTCCCGTTTGCATCAACATTTGCAGTATTCGAAACAGGCAGGGCGTGGGAACAGATTAGGCAGGCTATCTGTTATTCGAACCTGAATGTGAAGCTTGTAGCAACGCATGGAGGTGTCACTGTTGGAGAAGATGGTGCCTCTCACCAGGCAACAGAGGATCTGTCTCTCATGCGGGTCCTTCCGAATATGACAGTAATAGTCCCGTCTGATGGGAATGAGACAAGGCAGGTCATCAACGCGATAGCAGATTATTACGGCCCTGTTTATGTGAGACTTGGCAGGGCAAAGGTCCCTATGGTAATGCCTGATGATTATGAGTTTAAGATAGGCAGGGCTTATGCCTTTCGTATAGGGAAGGATGCAAATATTGTGGCAATCGGAATAATGGTATCCATAGCTCTGGAGGCTGCGAAAATCCTCACACAGGAAGGCATAGACACGGGTGTAATAAATATGTCCACATTGAAACCTCTTGACACAGAGACCTTGTTAAAGGCGGCAAAGGCATGCAGTCTTATTGTTACCACAGAAGAACATTCAATTATCGGTGGTCTTGGAAGTGCAGTAAGTGAATTTCTCTCTGAGAGCCATCCCATGTACATCCACAGGATGGGACTAAAAGATGCCTTTGGATGTTCAGGCACACCAGAAGAATTATTAAAGCATTATGGTCTCACTGAAGCTGATATCATAAGGACAATTAAAACTGCGTTAAAGCGGTGATACATCTTTTTAATATTTCAAAGCATTATGAGAATCAGACAGCCCTGAGGGACGTAACCTTTTCCGTTGAGAAAGGTGAAATGGTATTTATAACAGGGCCGAGTGGTTCTGGAAAGACAACACTCCTCAGATTAATATACCTTGCTGAGAGACCTGATGAAGGAACGATTTCCGTAGCAGAATGGGAATTGGGCAAAATGAAGGAATCAAGCATACCTTTGCTGAGACGGAATATCGGGTTTATATTTCAAGATTTTAGACTTCTCAATAATAAGAATGTCTTTGAAAATGTTGCTCTTGCCCTGAGGATCAGAGGAGTGGATGAAAAAGAATTGAAGATTCGAGTATTCGATGCCCTTAAAGAAGTTAACCTGAGGCATAAGTCAGACAGTTACCCATTAGCCCTGTCAGGAGGAGAACAGCAGAGAGTTGTTATTGCAAGGGCCATAGTTTCTGACCCAACAATTGTCCTCGCAGATGAACCAACAGGAAATGTTGATTCAGACACCGCAGCAGGCATAATAAGAACATTTAAAGAGATTAATGCAAGGGGTTCAACAATCCTGGTAGCAACGCACAACAGAGATCTCTTCAGGGGAACAGGGAGAAGAGTTCTGAAATTGGACACCGGTAACCTGGTCGGAGAAGAGGCAGGATAAATGATTCCCTATTCATTCAGACTTGCAGCCCAGAGCATATTACACGAGAAGTGGATAAATTTCCTTTCTATTCTTACCATAGCAGCATGTCTCCTCATCACAGCTTTTGTTGCAGTCTTTGTTTACAATGTTGATGCCTTAACTAAAAAGCTCCCTGAAAAGTTTTCGATGATGCTCTACCTGAAGGATAACCTTCCAGGGGCAGGGATAGAGAATATTTTGAATACACTCAGAAGAGATGATGCTGTTGAGACAGTGAAATACATCCCGAAGGATGAGGCACTGAAGGAACTCAAGGCCGAATTAAAAGATGCTACTTACGTACTTGAGGGCCTTGATGAGAATCCCCTCCACGATTCTATAGAAATAAAGCTCAAAAGGAGTGTGTTAGGCCCTGAGGCAGTAAAAAAACTATCAACAAAGGTAAAGGCAATAGAGGGGGTAGCTGAAGTTGAATATGGTGAGAAATTCCTCTCAGCTATTTATTCCATAAAAATGGGAATAAGGGCCTTAGGCATAATATTCATCGCAATAATGTCTGCAGGAGTGATATTTGTCTGTTACAGCACTGTGAAGATCCTCTTTTACAGGAAGAACGAAGAGATAGAGACCTATAAGCTCATTGGAGCCACGAAAGGATTCATCAGGGCACCTTTTGTTATAGAAGGTGCAGCAATCGGTTTTTGCGGTGGCCTTCTGAGTCTTATCGGACTTCT
>DAITNM010000018.1:0-3317 GCA_036834585.1 Thermodesulfovibrionales bacterium
TTTCTATGTAGCCCTCCATGGACCCTAAATCCATATCTTTTTCTTTAACCTCTCCAATGTCTTTAAGTTTTGAAATAAATTGCTTTAGCTTTTTGGAGTCAATCTTTGCAGTGATCAGATCTTTTTCATCCTGATGTTCTATTTTGACTATTTCTGCACCATGTTGCATTAAAGACTCTTCGATTTCTTTAATGGCATTGTCAACGTCACTAACATGAATGGTAAAACTGAGGATCTCTCCTTTTGTTTCAGCAAGGGATTTTGCTTTGGGTGCACGGCCTAAAACCTCTGGTCTTGCTTCTTCTTTTGCTAAAGCACCTGCAGATGGCTTAATTTCAACCTGTTTTGCAACAGGGGAAGGAGCTTCAGGAACTTTCTGGGAAATTAACTCGTTTTTGTCATTGCGAGCCAAAGGCGAAGCAATCTTTTCCTTTGGGATTGCTTTGTCGTCCCGAAAACTTTCGGGACTCCTCGCAATGACAACTTTATGTTCTGAAGGGGCTTTTGCAGGTTTTATCTCAGGTTGAATGGTTTTAAAAATATAAAGGGCAGTTACAGCTATTAAGACAACTGCAACAGCCTCAATGGGTAGTTTTATGTAAAGCGGATAGAAAAGCTTCTGCAAGATTCCCTTTCTTGGTTCGGTTTCTGATCGTATCCTTGTCATAACCGTTTGAGTCAGCCATTCAGGAGGTTCTACATCTTCAAGGTTTTGGACATACTCGAGGGTTTTTTCCAGGTCATAAAGGGCTTCCTTGCATTTTGAACATGCAGAGAGATGCTCATCAATGAGCTTACTTTCTTCAGGAGAAATAATCCCCTCTATGTAAGAAGAAAGCATTTCTTGAATGTTATGGCAGTCCATTTTATAGTTCTCCAGTAACTTTCTTTAAACAGTCTTTAAGAGCATATCTTGCCCTGGACAGCCTTGATTTAACAGTACCCTCAGGTATCTTAAGCATATCACTTATCTCATCATAAGAAAACCCCTGAATGTCTCTTAAAACAAGTACTTCTTTGAACTCATTATCCAGAGAGTTTATGCATCCCTGAACTTTCTGTTGAACATCTTTCTTCTCGAGTTTTTCCAATATTGAGAGTTCATTTGAACCTGGCTCTACATTTATCTTACCTTCATCTGTAAGAACAGGATCATCTATTGAAAATGCTTCACGATTCCTTTGTATTTTCATCTGTTTCAGATGATTCCTGGAGAGGTTTATGACTATTGCTGAAAGCCATGTAGAGATACTTGCCTTTTCTTTAAAATTCTTTATACTTTTATATGCAGAGACAAAAGCATCCTGGACAATCTCGCATGCGTCTTCATAGTTTCCTACCATTCTGTATGCAGTATTGAGCATACTTTTCTGGTGCTTTTTTACCAGAACCTCAAAGGCTTCTATATTGCCTTTTTTGCATGAAGATACCAGTTCAGCATCTTTGTTTACTATTGTCCTTTCTTTTTCCCTCATATAATTAGACAATTTGTTAAAGAGATTTGTTCCTGATTTTAAAAGATTTTCTTAATTTTTTGTTGAATTCCTAATCAAATGCTATAATAAGCACAAATCTTACATTCTCAGAGGGATACCCTGAGAGAAGGACAGGAGACCGATGAGGACGTTACGGATTGCCCTTGCACAGATTAATCCTACCGTTGGAGATTTTAAAGGAAATGTCTCGAAGATCATCAAATACATTGGAAGGGCTGAAAAGTCTGGTGCACATATTGTCTTGTTTCCTGAGCTTTCGATAACGGGTTATCCACCCGAAGACCTCCTTCTTAAACCTAAATTCATAGAAGATAACCTCGAAGCCCTTAAAATGGTTCAAAAAAGGGTAAGAAATATCATTGCAATAGTAGGCTTTGTTGACAGAAAAGACGATATCTATAATGCTGCTGCAGTAATTTATAACGGAAAGCTTATTGATACCTATCATAAGATATATCTACCTAATTATGGTGTATTTGATGAGGTCCGCTATTTCCAGGCAGGAACGAGATATCCCGTATATAAGATTGGTGATATATGTTTTGGTGTGAATATCTGTGAAGATATCTGGTACCCGGAAGGCCCTGCAAGGCTTCAAGCCCTTGCTGGAGCTGAGTTAATCATTAATATCAATGCATCTCCATATCGGATCGGCAAAGGTCGTTTTAGAGAGAACATGCTTTCTGTAAGAGCCTTGGATAACATAGTTGTAGTGGCTTACATAAATACTATAGGTGGACAGGACGAGCTTGTATTTGATGGCGGAAGCTTCATAATAGACCAGAATGGTTATGTTATAGCGAGGGGGAGACAGTTTAAAGAAGACTTGATTGTTGCTGACTTGAACCTTGATGCTGTGAAAATGAGAAGGCTTCATGCACCGCGGAGGAGACAGGAGGTTATTAAGCTTGAAAAAGGCTCTGTTGAAGAAATAACAATTTCTGTACAAAAGCATGAGAAAAAAGCTGTAGCAAATCTTTTCACAAAGGCTCATGAGGTTTTTGAACCCCTGGAAGAGATATATGAGGCCCTTGTACTTGGCACATCTGATTATGTTAAGAAGAACGGGTTCAAGGGTGTTGTAGTAGGTCAAAGCGGCGGTGTAGATTCTTCTCTTGTATCAACTATTGCAGTGGATGCCATCGGCAAGGAAAATGTAACAGGTCTTTTCATGCCCGCTCCCTATACATTGAAAGAAAGCAGGGAAGATGCTTATGCACTTGCACACAATCTGGGAATAAAGATAAGAGAAGTCCCTATCGATAGTGTATTTCAGAGTTATCTCAATGCCCTGAAAAAGGAATTTAGTGGTCTTCCTGTAGACACATCAGAAGAAAATATCCAGGCAAGGATAAGGGGCAATATCCTTATGGCATTTTCAAATAAATTCAAATGGCTTGTCCTGACCACTGGTAATAAATCAGAAATGAGTGTTGGATATGCAACCCTTTATGGTGACATGGCAGGTGGTTTTGCTGTGCTAAAGGATGTACCAAAGACAATGGTATATGAGCTTTGCAGATGGAAAAATCAAAAAGAGGGAAGAGTCGTGATACCAGAGAGGGTTTTATGGAAAGAACCTTCGGCTGAGCTAAAACCCAATCAGAAGGATACAGACATGCTTCCACCTTATTCCCTGCTGGATCCTATACTGAGGGCATATATTGAGGATGATAAGGGTTTTGAGGAGATATTATCTCTCGGGTGCGACATTGAATCAGCGAAAAAGGTCGTGAGAATGGTTGATACGAGCGAGTATAAGAGGAGGCAGGCACCGCCGGGTATAAAGATAACACAGAGGGCATTTGGTAGAGACAGACG
>DAITNM010000018.1:3417-11333 GCA_036834585.1 Thermodesulfovibrionales bacterium
TTTTTTCTGAAGATACGAAAAATTATCAGGTTAAAAAACAGCCTGAAATCCAGCAAGTGAAGCCCAAAAAACCTGTTCGGATAAAGCTCAAACGATCTTCAGATGATAAATACACCTGGGAGATCACAGGCGATGACGTAGATGAAATTGTCAGAGCTGATAGGAAACTCAGAAGGTTGTTAAAGATAGAGTGAAGGGAATTCTATACATAGTATCAACTCCAATTGGTAATCTTGAAGATATTACACTAAGAGCCTTAAAGATTCTTAAAGAGGTTGATGTTATCGCAGCAGAAGACACGCGACATTCACTCAAACTCTTAAATCATTATGGTATTTCAAAACCTTTGATCAGCTACTGGGGAGAAAAAGAAAAGGTTAAATCAGAAGAGATTATCGAAAGGATGGAAACAGGACAATCTGTTGCCTTGATATCGGATGCAGGGACTCCAGGCATATCTGATCCGGGTGCAGTGCTTATAAGAAGGGCAATCGAGGAAGGATTTCTTGTTGTTTCTATTCCTGGAGCATCTGCAATCACTGCTGCATTGTCTATAGCAGGACTTCCTACAGAAGAATTTACATTCATAGGATTTCTTCCTGCCAAGAGAAGTCAGCGTCAGAAGGTCTTAAAAGACCTGGTTTTTGAAAAGAGAACAATTGTTTTCTACGAAGCACCCCACAGAATTCTTGAAACACTCTATGATATGAAAGAGATATTCGAGGAAAGAAAAGCGGCTCTTGTAAAGGAGATAAGCAAAATACATGAAGAGGTTTTAAGGGGCACTATTTCAGAAATACTAAGCATACTCGAAAAAACAACAATAGCGGGTGAGTATGTAATAGTTTTAGAAGGAAGAATAGAAGAAAAGAAACCAACAACTGATGCCCTCTCTGAGGTGAGTGTTTTGATGAAGAAAGGTCTTGGAAGAAAAGAGGCTGTTAAGAAGGTTGCGAATGCATATGGGGTGAGCAAAAAGGAGTTATATGATAAGAGCCTTGCAGGTGAATAAATGGTTCTAACTATAATTTGGCTTTTAATCGTTTTATTTTTATCTGTCATACCTGTTCGAGAACCTCAAACAGGATATCCGGCAGACAAGATAACCCATTTTGTAATTTATGGGATAACAGCGATAATATTTTTCAGGATTTTGAGAACAAAGATGTCATTGGTGAAAACAACAGTAGTTTCTATTATTTTTGCCTCACTTTACGGACTTGCCATGGAGCTGATTCAGCATGGATTGCCATGGAGACAATTCTCTCTCTCAGATGAGGCTTCTAATTTCAGCGGTGCCTTGGTATTTAGTGTTATTTATGCTATCAGGGAGTATAACAGGAAAAGATTAAAAACGGGTGTTACCTCAATATATAGAAAAGGAGATTGAAACCCTTGACTTTTTCAGCACTGAACCATAAAATTTTTACAGATATCCTAAATTATTGTGAGGTGAAATGTGGTATATAAACTGCTTCTTGCTGACGACAGCATTACTATGCAGAAGTTAGTGGAATTAATACTCGCCGAAGAAGGGTTTGAGATTATGTCAACGAGTAACGGAGAAGAAGCTTTGGCAGGTATCCCTTCCTTTCAACCTGATATAGTTCTTGCTGATGTGGAGATGCCTAAGATCAATGGATACCAGCTCTGTGACAAGATAAAGCAGAACACATCTACATCAAGACTACCTGTAATACTCCTTGCAGGTGCCTTTGAACAATTTGATGAAGAATTGGCAAAAAAGGTTGGGGCAGATGATTTTATTATTAAGCCTTTTGAATCCCAGGAGTTAATAGGCAAAGTGCATGCTGCCCTTGCGATTTCTGCTGTTACCAAAGAAGAATCTGTTGCAGTTCCTTCCATGAAGGAAAAGACACCTGAGGAAGACCTATGGGCAATGGAGGAAATTCTTGAGACTGCCGGGGCAGAGACAGAGACTGATGCAGAAGTAAAAAAAGAAATAGTTCTTGAAGAGGCTGTTCAACCAGTAACTGAGGAAACAGAGTTAGCAGAAGTAAAAATTATAGAAGTAGAACTTCCATCAAAAGATGAACTAAAAGAGATATTTGAAAAGAACGTTAGGGACAAAATAGACACATCATTATCTTCCCTTAATATAAAAGAAAGTCTCGTTAACTCATATATGCCCCAACTCAAGGACTCTTTTATTGATATCAAAGAAGGCATACTTGCTTCAATCATACCTTCAATAAAGGATTCTGTAGAAAAAATAGTAGGAGAAACAGCATCTGACCTTACAGAAGGAGTACTTAGAGATTCAATGAAGGTTGCTCTCGAATCCCTTTTAAATAGGGCTGAAAAAGAAATAATTAATATAATACCAGAACTTACAGAAAGAATATTATCTGATACTTTAAGAACATCCCTCGACCCTGTTATAAAGGAGACTGAAAAGGCAATAAATGAAACATTGCCTGACCTCTTTGAAAAGATGATCAGGGATGAATTAAGTAGTACCTTTGCATCCCTGACAAAAGAAATAGAAAAGGTAGTATGGAAGACAGTACCTGACCTTGCTGAGGCAATAATTTTGAAGGAGATAGAGAGGATAAGGTCAGAATTTTAGAGAAGAGCTACGATCCAAAAGGATTAGAAGAAAAGTGGTACGAATACTGGGTCTCGAGGGGCTATTTCAAACCTGACCCGTCCTCAAAAGGTAGTTCCTATTCAATAGTTATACCTCCCCCAAATGTCACTGGTTCACTCCACATGGGACATGCCCTCAATGCAGTTCTGCAGGACGTTCTTATTCGCTGGAAACGAATGTCTGGGCATAAGGTCCTGTGGGTGCCAGGGACTGATCATGCGGGAATAGCAACTCAAAACGTTGTAGAAAAACAGCTCGCATCTGAAGACCCAATGTTCCGGACTGCTATGAATGAGGCAAAGAATAAGAATATCAAAGAGAAGCAGTTTTTATCCCAGGAGCTTTACAGGTATAAGATCGGAAGAGAAGCCTTTATAGAGAAGGTATGGAAATGGAAGGCTGAATATGGTGGAAAGATAATCCACCAGCTTAAAAGGCTGGGGGCTTCCTGTGACTGGTCAAGAGAAAGGTTTACACTTGATGAAGGTCTTTCAAGGGCTGTAAAAGAAGTTTTTGTCAGGCTTTATGAGGAGGGTCTGATATACAGAGATAACAGACTCATAAACTGGTGTCCCCGTTGCCATACAGCACTCTCAGACCTTGAGGTAGAACACGAAGAATTAGAAGGAAAGCTGACTTACATAAAGTATCAACTTACCTCCCCTGTCCCCTCCCTTAGTAAGGGGGGGATAGATGGGGGGTATATAACTGTGGCAACAACGAGGCCAGAGACTATGCTCGGTGACACTGCTGTGGCAGTCCACCCTGATGATAGTCGTTATAAAGATTTTATTGGTAAGACTGTTGATCTTCCACTTACGAAAAGAAAAATACCGATTATATCTGATAATGCTGTTGATCCTTTATTCGGGACTGGAGCTGTTAAGGTCACACCTGCACATGATTTTAACGACGAGGCAATCGCAAAGAGGAAAAGTCCACCTCTGGAATTTATAACTGTGATTGGTAAAGATGGACGTATGACAGAAGCAGCGGGTAGCAGATATGCAGGAATGGACAGATTTGAATGCAGAAAGATTGTCCTTAAAGATCTGAAAGAGCAGGATCTTTTAGAAAAAGAGGAGAAATACAAATATTCTATAGGTCATTGTTACAGATGCAAGACTTCCATAGAACCCCTGATAACTCTTCAGTGGTATGTAAATGTGAAGCCCCTTGCAAGAGAGGCGATTAGAGTTGTTAGGGAAAGACAGATCAGGATTATTCCTAAAGGATGGGAAAATACCTATTTTGCATGGATGGAGAATATCAGGGACTGGTGCATATCCAGACAGATATGGTGGGGGCACAGGATACCTGCATGGTACTGCCAGGAACTGAAGAGTGAAGAGTGCAGAAGGAAGAGCGGAGTTATAGTATCGAGGGTTACCCCGCAGAAGTGTCCTTATTGCAGTTCAGAAAAATTGGTTCAGGATGAGGATGTCCTGGATACGTGGTTTTCGTCTGCTCTATGGCCATTCTCGACCCTCGGCTGGCCTGATGAAACAGATGACCTCAAGACCTTCTATCCAACGACTGTTCTTGTAACCGGTTTCGATATCATCTTTTTCTGGGTTGCAAGGATGATTATGATGGGTCTCAAGTTTATGGGAGATGTTCCTTTCAGGGATGTCTATATTCATGCCCTTGTCAGGGATATAAAAGGTCAGAAGATGTCTAAATCAAAAGGCAATGTTGTTGACCCCCTGACAATGATGGACAGATACGGTACAGATGCCTTTCGTTTCACCCTCGCTGCATTTGCTGCTCAGGGCAGGGATGTCAAGTTTTCAGAGGAAAGGGTTGAGGGATACAGGCATTTTGTGAATAAACTCTGGAACGCTGCACGGTTCATTATGATGAATATTGAAACCAATAAAAACCAGAAGGAAATAGCTGAAAGAAGAGTTGAGGCTTTAAATCTTTCAAGCAGTTGGATACTTAGCAGACTCGCCACTGCAACTGATAATATAAACAAGGCGCTTGAGGAATATCGTTTTAATGATGCAGCCTCTGAGATATACCAGTTTATATGGCATGAATTCTGCGACTGGTATATCGAAATGGCAAAATCAGATATCAAGAATCCGAACCTTGAAATGAGCGTATTAAGATGTCTTTTATATACCCTTGATAACTCATTGAGGCTTCTCCATCCTTTCATGCCCTATGTTACAGAAGAGATATGGCAGAAAATCCCGCATGTAAGAAGAGACGGAGAAGAGATTCAGGACACTATCATGATTTCTGAATATCCAAAATCTTTATCAAGAGACCATCAGGCAGAAGAAAACATGTCATATATTATTGATGCTGTACTTGGAATAAGGACAATTAGAGGAGAACTCAATGTCCCTCCATCTGCTGAACTTAACGTCTCAATAAAGAGTTATTCCAGAAAAGCAGAAGAGATACTAAAAGAAAACATGAAGTATCTCAAGAGACTTTCCAATTCTGCTGATATAACGATAGGGATGGAAATTGATAAACCAGAGGGATCGGCTACATGCGTTAAAAGTTCGATGGAGATATATGTTTTTCTGAAAGGGATCTTGAATATAGAGGCAGAAGTAAGTAGACTTAGGAAGGCTGAGAAAGAGATTGAGGATTCTATTTCTTTACTGAATAAGAAGCTCCTGAACGAAGACTTTATCATGAGGGCACCAAAAGAGGTTGTTGAAAAAGAGAAGGCGAAATATGAAGAGCTTTTAAGAAGGAAAGAAAGAATTCTTGAGAGCATTAAAAAACTTAAAGAGGTTGGAGGTGAGAAATGATGCAAAGGGAAGAAAGAGAGCTTGAAAAAAGAGACCTTGATTTTGTAGAAGGTGAATTCATCAATATAAAACAGAGCACAATCAGGGCTGTTGAAGGAGGTCACATTGAACTACAGCAGGTAGGTGCACTCAGCATAGATGGTGAAAAGCTGGAGATTGCACAGGGAGCCTCTGTTATCATCAAGGGTGATGACATAAGTCTTAACCAGAGTTTGAGTGCGGTTACAGTGGGTAATAATGTATCGATAGATTTTTCACTGTCTCCCATGTCTGTATCAAGAGAAAATACATCAGTGAACAGATCTGCTGTTGGATTTCTTGCAGCAAAGGATGTGAGCTCAGAGAATACCTCAGCATTCCTTGTTGTTGCTAACAAAATTGAGGGAAATATTACAACCCTTCTTGACTGGCGTTCTGCCCTTGCCTTAGGTGGTGTTTTAGGGGGGATTTTGGGTTTCCTTTCTTTGTTAAGAAGGAGATAGATTGGAGATTCCTCCAAGTGTAATAAATATAATTTACAATGCCCTTGAAGAAGATATCGGTCAGGGAGATGTTACTACAAACCTCCTGATCCCTGAAGATAGAAAATCGAAGGCATACTGTATTGCAAAAGAAAATTTTGTTCTGGCAGGACTTCCATTTGTACGTGAGGTCTTCAGGATACTTGATCCTTCCATTTTGTTTAAGACACTCTATAATGATGGATCAAAGGTTAAAAAAGGAAACATAATTGCTGAGATTTCTGGAAAGACTTGTGTGATTCTTAAAGGAGAAAGAGTAAGTCTCAATATTGTACAGAGGCTTTCCGGCATTGCTACCCTTACAAATAGGTATGTAGAAAAGACAAAGGGGCTAAAGGCGAAGATTGTAGATACAAGAAAGACAACCCCTTGCCATAGGTTTATGGAGAAGTATGCTGTAAAGGTTGGGGGAGGGTATAACCATAGATTCGGATTATTTGATGGAATTCTTATCAAAGATAATCATATAAAAACTTTAGGCAGTATTAAAAAGGCTGTAAGAGAAGCAAAGAAAGGACATCATCTTTTCAAAATTGAGGTGGAAGTTAAAAATCTTAAGGAGCTTAAGGAAGCAATCGAATCTGGTGCCGATATCATTATGCTGGATAATATGTCAGTTCGTGATATGAAGGAGGCGGTAAAGATTGCAAAGGGAAGGGTCATGCTTGAGGCTTCAGGGAACATATCGTTAGAAAATGTAAGGGAGGTTGCTGAGACAGGGGTTGATTTGATCTCTGTTGGCGCCCTTACACATTCAGCACCAGCCGTTGATATAAGTTTGAAGATAGTTAAGTAGGGGTAGTGATTTACATTATGTTTACTCCTATGAGATTGCTGCGCCACTTCGTGCCTCGCAATGACGAACAGTATAATTAGCCTTTTGTGTCATTGCGAGCAAAGCGAAGCAATCTGTTTTTAAGTCAAATCTATGAAGAAGCAAATAAAAATAATTACATTTATTGTCTTCACGATTCTGCTTTTGAGTTGCACTACTAAAAAAGAAGTTATAAAGCAAACTGACATTCCTTTCATTGACCGCCATATGAAAGACGTTACTCAACTCACATTCGATGGTGATAACGGAGAAGCCTATTTCAGCTGGGACAGTCTTAAACTTATCTACCAATCAAACAGGGGTGGTTATGCCTGTGACAAGATCTGGATTATGAACATTGATGGATCTGACAAGCACATGGTTAGCCCAAATCACGGAGCACATACCTGTTCTTTCTTTTTTCCGGAAAATAAGAAAATAGTCTTTGCCTCAACCAGCCATCTTCCCGGGGACTGCCCTCAAAAACCAAAAACACTTCCCTCACTGAAGGGCATCGGTCATGTATGGCCTCTTTATCCCTATGATATCTTTGTAGCTGATGCGGATGGGTCAAACTTAAAGAAGATAACTGACAATCCTGAATACGATGCAGAGCCTGTTGTATCTTCTGATGGAAGAAAGATTGTCTTTGGCTCCAAAAGAGATGGGGATTTCGACATCTACATCATGGATTCTGATGGTTCCAATGTCAAACGCTTGACTGACAGGATTGGATACGATGGAGGGCCGTGGTTTTCACCAGATGGAAAGAGGATAGTATGGCGTGCATGGTATCCTGAGACAGAGGAAGAAAGAGCTACTTGGCGTGAATGTATGGAGAATAACTATATCATCCCATTCCCACTTGACCTCTATGTCATGAATGCTGACGGGACAGAAAAGAAAAGAATTTTGCATAATGGTGCAACAAACTGGTCTCCATCATGGCATCCTGATGGAAAACGTATTATCTTCTCGAGCAATATGGATGACTGGAAGGAAGATCTGAGACAATTCGGGCATAATTTTGAACTCTATCTTATCAATATAGACGGTACAGGTCTTGAAAGAATCACCTTTAACAATGTCTTCGACAGTTTCCCCATGTTTTCCCCTGATGGAAAGAAGCTGGTCTTCGCCTCAAACAGAAATCCTCAAAAGCCCAGAGCTACTGATATATTTGTCGCTGACTGGGT
>DAITNM010000019.1:0-10466 GCA_036834585.1 Thermodesulfovibrionales bacterium
AGGCAGGAGATGCATATAATCAGAAGGATGCAGAGGGTTTTATAAAGCTCAATGCCTTACGGTTGAAATTAAGAAGATTGAAAAATTAGTAAAATGTCATTCTGAGATAGATTCTTCAGGCGTCCGTGGTTCGGACTCCTTCGGAATGACAGTAAGAGAAGGGTTTCGAATGTCTGATCCTAAATATTGGGTTGCACTATCAGCATTGCAGGATGTCGGTCCTGTTTTATCCAAAAAATTGCTTTCTGTATTTGAGACACCTGAAAGAATCTTTGATGCAGAAATGGCTGACCTCCTTTCCGTAGAAGGAATAGGGATAAACAGGGCGAGAAATATAAAAGAATTTCCATTCTGGAAAAACGTGGATAATCATGTTAGGGTTTTAGAGAAAAAGGATATAAAGGTAGTGGATATCAATAATACTTCTTATCCTGAAATGCTCAGACAATCAGAAGATGCACCTGTTGTCCTCTATGTAAAAGGGGACATTCAGTCACAGGACAGATATGCAATTGCTATTGTTGGTTCACGAAAACCTACGCCGTATGGTATATCTGTTGCTGAAAATATTTCAGAAGAACTGGCATCTATGGGATTCACGATTGTCAGCGGAATGGCAAGGGGTATTGATGCCATATCTCACAAAGGAGCTTTAAGAGCAGGCGGTAGAACTATAGCAGTGCTTGGATCAGGACTCGATGTACCCTACCCTGCAGAGAACAAGGGTCTGATGGATAAAATTGCAGGGTCTGGGTATGTTGTGAGCGAGTTCCCTCCTGGCACCCCTCCTGATAAAGAAAACTTTCCACGCAGAAACAGAATTATCAGTGGCCTCTCTTTTGGGGTGCTTGTCATAGAGGCTACTGCTGATAGCGGTTCTCTCATCACAGCAGGATATGCCCTTGAACAGGGTAGAGAGGTATTTGCAATTCCTGGTAATATAACTTCGCTTACCTCAGTAGGAACAAATGAACTGATTAAAAGAGGAGCAGCACTAACACGTAAGGCAGAAGACATTGTTGGGGAACTTGCACCTGTCCTGAAAGGATTCATAAGATCAAAAGAGAAAGCTAAAATAGAAATAACAGATGAAGAAAAGAAGATCTGCGATCTGCTCACTGGAGAACCAAAGCATATAGATAATATTTCCCGTGAGAGCGGGTTGCCAACTTCAAAGGTACTGGAGATTCTTCTCAGATTAGAGCTGAAAGGTGTTATAAGGCAAATAACAGGGAACAGGTTTTATCTTGTATGAAATCCAAGGAATTAAGTCTGAACACTCTTGTCATTGTTGAGTCACCTGCAAAGGCAAGAACTCTTCATAAGATACTCGGGAAGGGATTTGATGTTAAGGCATCCGTTGGTCACATAAAGGACCTACCTAAAAAAGATATTGGTGTTGATGAAAAGAATAATTTTAAGCCCACATATGTAATAATCCCGGGTAAAGAAAAAATTATTAAAGAACTTAAAAAGGCATCAAAGGAAGCTGATAAGATCTTCCTTGCTCCTGACCCTGACAGGGAGGGAGAAGCAATTGCATGGCACATTGCTTCTGAAATCGCAGACCCTAAAACCTCAGATGGAAGAATATACAGGATTATATTTAATGAGATAACAGAACGGGCTGTGAGAGAGGCGATAAAGAACCCTGGCAGGATAGATGTAAAAAAGGTCGAGGCACAACAGGCAAGAAGGATACTCGATAGGCTCGTCGGTTATAAGCTCAGCCCTCTTCTCTGGAAAAAAGTCAGTAAAGGACTCAGTGCAGGGAGGGTGCAATCCGTTACAGTAAAGCTGATTGTTGACAGGGATCGGGAGATAAAGGCATTCAAAACTGAAGAATACTGGAGCATAAATGCAGAATTTGAAGGGTCGAAACTTCCTGCATTCTGGGCAAAGCTGCATACGTTAACTCCGCCCTCAAGTAAAGATCAACCTGAAAAAGGCAGTAAATTCCTTATCCCTAACGGCGAATCTGCAAATAAAATAGTTGAGGACCTGAAAGACAAAGAATTCCTATTAAGCAAGATAGAGCATAAACAAAGAAAAAGAATGCCCTACCCGCCTTTCATAACAAGCACTCTCCAGCAGGAAGCAGTTAGGAAACTTAGATTTCCTGCAAAAAAGACAATGATGATTGCTCAACAGCTTTACGAGGGTATTGAATTTTCTGAAGAAGGTTCAGTTGGACTCATCACCTATATGAGAACAGATTCCTTCAGGGTAGCATCTGAGGCAAAGGAGGAGGCAAAGGATTTCATCGAAAAGACATATGGCAAGGATTACGTTCCTGAGAGACCTCCTGCCTACAAAAGCAAGGCTTCTGCACAGGAGGCACACGAGGCTATAAGGCCAACATATCTGAATAAAAGACCAGAAGATGTAAAACAATTTCTTTCAAAAGACCAATATGTCCTCTATGCACTAATATGGAATCGTTTTATAGCGAGTCAGATGGCACCAGCACAGCTTGAACAAACGACTTTCATAATAGAGACGGGTAATCCCCCCATCCCCCCTTTAGTAAAGGGGGGCGAGGGGGGATTTACTGAGTTCAGGGCTTCAGGAACAGTAGTGCGTTTTGATGGCTTTATGACCTTATATACCGAAAGTAAAGATGAGACAGAAGAAGAAGAAGGATTGACATTGCCTGCCTTAAAAGAAGGGGAAATATTAAAACTCCTCAATTTACAACCAAAACAACACTTCACACAACCCCCACCTTCTTATACAGAAGCAACACTTATCAAGGCCCTTGAGGAAAAGGGGATTGGCAGACCGAGCACTTATGCAACGATTCTTTCCACTATACAGGAGAGGAAATATGTTCAAAAAATGAATGGCAAGTTCTCACCCACAGATCTTGGTATCGTAGTCAACGACTTCCTTGTTGAAAGATTTTCTGAACTCTTAGATGTGGACTTTACTGCAAAGATGGAAAATGACCTCGACCATATTGAAGAAGGAAAGATAAAGTGGGTAAAGGTTGTGAAAAATTTTTACAATCCCTTCAGCCATGATCTTGCAGAGGTTGAAAAGACTAAGGGGAAAATCAAACCAAAAGACATTCCCACTGATGAAATATGTGAGAAATGCGGACTTCCCATGGTCATAAGGTGGGGAAGACACGGAAGATTTTTGGCATGTTCTGGGTTTCCTCAATGCAAAAATACAAAACCCCTTCCTGCTAAAAGTGCAGAACAAACAGAACAGGTAGAAAAAATCCCACAAGTTACAGAGGAAAAATGTGACAAGTGCGGTTCAGCCATGGTGATAAAGACAGGGAGATATGGAAAATTCCTTGCCTGTTCAAGATATCCTGAATGCAAGAGTACAAGACCTCTCTCAACAGGCCTAAAATGCCCCCAGGATGGAGGGGACATAGTTGAAAGGGGTTCAAAAAGAGGGAAACCTTTCTGGGGTTGCAGTAATTATCCAGCATGCCGATTCGTTCTGTGGTATAAACCTATTCATCTAAAATGCCCTCAATGTGGTGCCGGGTTCCTTATTGAGAAAAGAGATAAGGCTGGAAAGCTCATACACTATTGCCATGATAAAAAGTGCGGATACAAAGAGGAGATAAAAGAAGAAGATCCTGTTCCTGTCTCTTGATCGAATGAGACCGTTTATCATAGGGATTGGTGGTGCTCACAGCAAAGTTGGAAAGACTACTGTTGCCTGTCAAATCCTTAAAAAGCTTAGCGGATGGGGAGCAGTAAAATTCACAAAGACTTCATTTTACAGCTCCATAGTTGATAGCCCTGAGATATTGAGGCAGAAAAATAAAGACACATATAGGCTCCTCAATGCCGGTGCTCAGAATGTCCTCTGGGTTCAGTCATCTCCTGAGGACATGAATGAGACCCTCGGGATTGCCATTGACAGACTCTCTAACTTAAAGGGGATAATCATAGAAGGCAATAGTGCGATTGATGCCTTAAGACCTGAAATTGTAATTTTTGTTTCTAAAAACGAAGAACTTAAGAAAGGTGCAGAAAAAATCCTGGGGATGGCTGATGCTGTTATCTTCAATAAAAAGACCCCGCAAGGAATACCAAAGACTGCCAAAAAATTCCGCATTGATGATGAAGAAGGATACATCAACTTTATAATAGGGCTTTTGGTTGAGCGCCAAAACAAGAAAACCGCTAAAGGCTAAAAAAGCATAGTGTCAACAATATAAAAGCATTTATCTATAGTATATGAACATGAAAACTCTCCCGTCTTTTATCAAACAATATTTTACTAATGAAGAATTAGTAAAGCTTCAGAAGAAGGATGCATTTCATGCAGACGAATTTAAAGAACTCTTCTTGATCAGGCTTATACACGATTATAAAGATTACCTTCGAGGCACTGTTTTTCATGAGGGCGGTCTCATCCCAGGCTATCCAAGAATAATGAGGGTCTTACATCTGGAAAATGGGATAAAACGCTACTTTAAAGAAAGTTTTTATGTTGAGGAGAAGGTGGATGGTTATAATGTAAGGATAACAGTCATAAACGGGACTCCCCTTGCATTTACCAGGGGGGGATTTATCTGTCCTTTCACAACAAGCAGGATTCCTGACCTGATTGACATGAATTTCTTCAATAAATATCAGGGATATGTAATTGGCGGTGAAGTTGTTGGACCTGGCAATCCATATAATACAGAGGTCATTTCTTACATAAAAGAAGATGTGGTCTTCCTGTCTTTTGACCTTTTCGACAAAACCGGCAAAAAATTTTATCCTGATGAGCGTTACCCAATCTTCGAGGAGTTCAATATCACACAGGTAAGGAGATGGGGTCCTCTCAGTTTATTAGATGTGGATAAAATAAAAGAGATTATTCTTGAATTGGACAGAGACGGAAGAGAAGGTATTGTTATTAAACCAGTTGCCAATGGAAAGTCTATCAAGTATGTAACTCTCTCATCATGTCTCAGGGACATACAGGCAACAACTGATCTTATAACAGAACTCCCGGCGGGTTTTTACATGCAGAGGATACTCAGGGCTCTTTTTTTCTGTCATGAATTCGGTATTTCCTTAGATAACAATTACCTCTTAGAGTTTGCAAAGGCACTCTACCTGACACCTCAGAAGGTCATAAAAGAGGTTGCAGAAGGTGGAAGTGTAAAGGAATCTTTCCAGATTAAAGTAAGAAATAAAAATACGATAACCGAACTGATGGATCATCTGAAAAGATCCGGAGTAAATACAAAAATCCTTTCTATAGAAAAGATTAACAACTACTACAGTACAAAATTCCACAGGATTTACACAGAAGGCACAAAGGAGATCCGCCAGAGATTGATGGGCCATGGATTCTTTGACTAATTATCTATTTAACCTTCCCCATAAGGAGACCAGACCTTTTTATTGCCACTAACAGATAATCTTTGAATTTCTCAGGGAACAACCATTTTATACCCAGCTTCTCAGCCCACTTTATTAACCCCTGGTCTGCTGTAACAAGTAAGGCATCAAGTTCCATTGCGAGCAGTAAAAGGTCAACATCCTCCTTGCTGTCTATTATGCCCTCCCTTAGTGCCTCACGGTATTTCCGCCTCAGGTCCTGAATAATCTCATCAGGGGTCTTCTTTTCCAGACTCCTTACAGCCTTTTCTGCAATCCTCAACCCCTTGTTAACACGCTCCCTGATGTCTTCTATCAGTTCATATAAAAGAAAGGCCGGACATTTTAATTCATGTTTTTTTGGCGGCTTCTGGTGGAGAATCAAGAGGAGATCTTCGGATATCTTATCCCTTTCAATAAAGTGCAGAAGCTCTTCAAAAATAGAAGGTGGCATATAAAATTCAAGTATATGGATCTGGGCTGCAAGGAAAAGGAATGCCTCAAAAGCTTCTGTGGGTGTTTCTCCAAGGCTTTGCCTGACATCAGGATTCACAAAGAGACTGGTATCTAATACAACCTTATGGGGATAGAAAGTCCCTTCTAACTTGTTTGAAGGAGCCTTCCTGGTGGTGCGTTCTTTTTTAACTTTTTTTAAAGCCAATTCCCTCAACCCCTATAAATTATCAATAAAAGGGGTTAAAAGTAAACCCCGTTAGAATATATGTGGTTTCTACTCTGCCCTTTCTATGAGGAATTAAGATTTTATTTATTCCATTCCTACCATGAATTGCGGGGCTTTCTAACGGGGTAAAGTATATATGGAGACCAAATTGGTGGATCGATTGATTGAATATGAAATTATCTGTTATAATTCTTTAATGCTTTTTACAGTATTAATTTTTCTGTTTTTCTTGCTGATCCCATCCCCTGCCTTTGCATGGGGACCTTTGACACACATCTACCTTGGAAGTGAGATTTATTATTTGGGTTCTATCCTGCCAGTATGGGTCTTTAATCTTTTAAAGCGTTACAGGGGTGACTACCTCTATGGTAATCTAATGGCTGATATTATACTTGCGAAAAATCTCTTGCCCATTGAAAAGAACTCCCATAGCTGGGAAGTAGGATTCAGTCTTTTGGAATCTGCAAAAAAATCCTCTGAAAAAGCCTTCTCCTTCGGCTACATAAGTCATCTGGCTGCCGATACTGTCGCCCATGGTAAATATACTAATGGAAAAAATATGAAACATACATTTCTTGAACTGAGGGCTGACAGCCTTATTGACAGAAAATACTGGTTTAAGGCAATAGGCATTGACAGAAATATTCAATATAGAAATGATAAATTTCTTGAAGAATCTCTCGATCGTGTCATCTTCTCCTTCAAAACCAATAAGAGGATATTTAAAGGGGTGCTCTTACTTTCTGGCCTTAATAAGGAAAAACTTGGTGATTTCATCGACAGAAATCTCCTGACCTCAGTCAAGAAGGAGGACATCAAGAAGCTCCATGAAGAATCTCTTGAAAGAATTATCGATGTCCTATGCAAAGGAGACCGCTCTCCTGTTCTTAAGAAAAACCCTATTGCAAGGCGATAGTTTAAGTCGTTAGAAAGTTACTTTCTAACAGCGTAAATCTTCTTCATTATCCCGGGAAACTGGCTTTTGAACTCAGGGTGCTCCCTTCCAAGAAACAACTTCAAACCCTTAATCTCAAGCTTAAGATCAATTATCTCCTTTAAAGCAGATTCCATATCTTCTAACTTCTCTGTTAGAGTTGCGAGTTCCTTTTAGAGAAGATTAATCCTTTCTTTTAATACTCTTTCTTCCTTCAATTTCTTCTCCTTTTTTAAATTTATTTTTTACAACGCCAAAAACTCCGGCCCTAAAAAGTGATATAAAAATATCTCTAAAATGTTTAAGAATCCTTAACCAGAGTCATTCCCGCTTGTCGGGAATCTTTCTTCTGATTCCGAACTGATCCCCGCAAAGCGGGGACAAGAGTCGGAAGGATTCTGGACAAGCCAGAATGACATTCTGTGACAATACTATTTCAATTCATTTATAATTTTTACCGCTGATGATGTTCCTATTCTTGTGGCACCAGCCTTGAGTATATCAAGAGCCTTTCTGAATGTCCCTATCCCGCCTGCAGCCTTGATACCGGCATAATCTCCGACAATACTTTTAATGAGCTTGATATCCTTTATTCGTGCACCTTGAGGACCAAACCCTGTGGATGTTTTTATGAATTCTGAGCCTGCCTCAAGGGCAATCTTTACAGCCTTCTTCTTCTCATTATCATCAAGGTAGCAGGTCTCGATTATTGTTTTATGAACTTTTCCTTCTGTTGCTGCTATCACATCTGAGATATCTTTTCTGACTGTTATCCAGTCACCTGACTTAAGTGCCCCGATGTTAATCACGATATCAAGCTCATCAGCGCCAAGAAGGGAGGCGTTCATAGCCTCATATACCTTCACCTCTGTGAGGGTCATACCAAGAGGGTATCCTATCACTGTTGTCACCCTGACATTACTCTCTTTAAGGAGTCCCTTTGCTATCTGAATAAAACAGGGGTTTATGCAGACAGAATGAAAACTGTATTGCAATGCCTCTTTGCAGAGCCTTTCTACATCTGCATATGTTGCATCAGGCCTAAGCAATGAGTAGTCGATAATTCCTGCTATATCTTTCCTTTCCAAAACCTGCACGATCTTATTCGTAGCCCCAGAGAGAAGGACCTTCTGCCCTTACATTTGCCACATAAGCATTTACTTCCTCTCTGTATGCCTTATTAAGGAGTTTAGTTATATCACCAACAACATACTCCTCATCATCTACCCTTGAGACCGGCATTACCTCAAGGGTCGTATTTGTGATAAAGACCCCCTCTGCAGAATAAAGATCCTCCCTTGTGAATTCTCCTTCTTTCACTATTAAGCCATCTCTCTGGGCAAGTTCTATCACTATTCCTCTTGTTATGCCATCGAGTATTCCGCACTCAGTAGAAGGCGTGCAGAGAATATTATCTTTAAAGAAAAAAATGTTACTGATTGTGCCCTCGGCAAGCTTCCCGTATACATTCAACATAATCGCATCATATGCGCCTCTTTTCTTTGCTTCAATCTTTGCGAGGATATTATTGAGAAAGTTCAGGGACTTTATTTGAGGATTTAATGCCTCTTTGAAATTCCTCTTTGTCTCAGCAATTATGAGGCTTATCCCCCTTTCATAAAATGATTTCGGGTAGTCCTTCATTTCCTGGGCAATGATGACGATTGTCGGACTGGGGCAGAGGTCAGGATCGATACCAACAGGACCGTGCCCTCTCGATACTGTCAATCTCACAAAAGCATTTTTAAGGGAGTTGGCAATGAGTGTATCGTAAACAGATGCTTTCAAAGAATCTATTTCAACAGGAATCGTAAGTCCTATCATTGATGCAGAGCGATAGAGCCTTCTGAGATGCTCATCAAGCATGAATGTAACACCATCATAGACCCTCATAGTCTCATAAATCCCGTCTCCGTAAAGGAAACCATGGTCAAAGACAGAAATTACTGCCTCTTTTGCAGGCACGAGTCTTCCATTTAAATGGATTTGCATGGTCTTAATTATACCAGCAATGTGTATGACTTTGAATAGAAGTTTTACGGTTTTCTACGAGAATTCCTTTTCAGAAACAACTTCTCCTTTTATCTTGGATAGAAGCCCTTCAAAGGTTGGTAAGACATCTGTTCTTAACCTCCCAGCAACTAACACATACATTATGTCATCACCAATATTAAGAGTCCCTTCATTTATCCAGGCTTTTATTGCCACAATACCTTCTTTTTTCTTAAATTCTGATATCAGGGAATTCAGTTTTTCTTTATCATAGGAAAGTTGCATCCCTTTTACCATCTTTCCAGCTTTTGATGTACCCCTAACAATTCCATTATGGATGAGGATCATCCCGAGATCTTCTAAATCTGCACTTCCCTTTACTTCTGCTATCCATTTTTCAATCACACAAACCTCCTTATGTAATGAATATAATCTACCTCATAAAATTCCATTGAGTGGAGAGGTATTTCTTGACTTCAAGCTCCTCGGCAAGAGATATCTCCTCCCGGGAAGGAGGCGAAGGGATTAACTTCATATTGAAGATTTCCTCAAAAGAAACTCTTATAGCATTCTTAAGGTCTTTATGGTTTAAGGAATAAAGTATCTCTTGCAATCCAATTATGTTCTCAACTACTACTGAGGATTGGAGTCTGAACACCTTGGCCATTTCATCTCTGTCAATAATACAAGGAATGGAACCCTGCTGAAGAAGACCATCAGACCAGCGTTTTTGAGCAGAACCTATGATCTTTTTATTGTCTATAGTAATCTCACCATAGGATACGGATTTGAAACATAAAGGACTTTTCGTTCGACGAGTTTCTCTGATAAGTTTCAACTCAGGTGAAAGGCCGATTTTTGAGAGTGCGAGAACAAAGGCTGCACTTATCCTTCTATAACTATCCAGCAGCCCCTTTGAAAATATCCCGTCCCCTGTTTTCACAGAGAAACTATATGTAATCTCATTATTGTGCAAGATTGCACGGCCTCCGGTAGGTCTTCTCACTATAGGTATACTTTTCTCTATACAATAATCAAAATCAATATCCCTGACTTTCTGAAAGTATCCGATACTGACAGACGGCACATTCCATCCGTAAAGCCTCAATGTAGGAGGCGAGCTTCCTTTTCTGACTGTGGTAGCTATCGCTTCATCGAGTGCCATATTGTAAGAAGCACTGCAAGAGTCTGTATCAATAAAGCGCCAGTTATCTTCCATAAAAAACTATAAATCTTGTGACCTGTTTTAATCAATAATGCAGTGTATTTTTAATGTCCTGAAACAACAAAGGCAGGATATAGTATTTGTCCCGAAAATACCCCTCTCCCTTACCCTCTCCCACAAGGGGAGAGGGAAGTTATAAGAGGTCTCCCTTTTTACCCCTCCCTTGATGGGAGGGGATAGAGGGGAGGGTGAAGTATTTTCATGCCCCTTTGTGCCGATAAATCGGCATGATGGTTTGAGCGGATTTTTTTGCTGATATTCCATTGAGAATATTTCTAATATAAAGAG
>DAITNM010000020.1:0-211 GCA_036834585.1 Thermodesulfovibrionales bacterium
GGTTTTCTTCATTGACTTATTTTACCATTCTCAGCGTTCAATTGCAGATAACGGTTGCAGGCTAAAAGAAGTGCGATAGCATTTAGCATAAGACTCGTAGAGCGGGAATGACAATCATGAGACATTACTTATGAACTCCTTAGTAACTGGGACTTAATGTTCAAACCAAAACGATACCACTTCCTTAAGAATGTAGGGTAACAAAAAAAAC
>DAITNM010000020.1:245-9702 GCA_036834585.1 Thermodesulfovibrionales bacterium
AAATCATTCTTTATTCCTAAATTCCTGAAATGCAGGTTCTGCGGAAACCAGCGTGGAACTTCAGAAATATATTTTTGGTATAACTGCCCATATTTCTTTAATAGACGCGCTTCTTCATAGCTAACGACAAGTGAGTACACTGTTGCGCACCAAAGAAATGTGATAGGAACTAACCACAGAAGCTCTGAGACAACAGTCAGGCTCACGCAGATGAGAGTGTTACCGATATAAACAGGATTTCTGACGAACTGATAAGGTCCCGTAGTGGTTAGTTGCTTTTTAATCTTCAGACGATAGTGCAAGTGCTGTTGTGCCCATATGCGAATAGCTAAACCGATAAAAAAAATGCATATTCCAACTAGGATAAGGGCATCAACTTCTAATTCTGAGTGGAACCAGACAAGTGAAAAAAGCAGCGGTGGGCTCACTAAAATACCTCTGAAGCGATAAATCATCCGAAGGTCTGTCATACTTATATGATTATAATTTATCTTCTTTGATTTGTAAATTTGATAGATTTATGGAAGAGAAAAATAAGGTATCAACTCTGCTTTACTTTTCAGCCCGTGAAAAGAGGTCTTTGAGTCTTTCTTTGAAGGATTTTGCTACCTCGTCTCCATCTGCCTGGACAAATTCTTCGAGGAGTTCCTTTTGCCGTGGTGTAAGTTTCTTTGGAACATCCACATAGACCCTTACAATCTGGTCTCCCCTTACATGACCTCCTACCTTTGTCAATCCCCTGCCTTTTATGTGGAAAATCCTTCCTGATGGTGTTCCTGAAGGTATCTTTATTTTTGAAGTGCCATCAATAGTAGGGACTTCTATCTCTGCTCCGAGGGCTGCCTGAGGGAATGAAATGGGCACCTCACAGAATATTTCAGTGCCATCTCTCTTAAAGAAGGGGTGTTCCTCAAAATGCAATATCACATAGAGGTCGCCGGGAGGTCCTCCATGGAAACCGGGTTCTCCCTCTCCTGAGATTCTTAGTCTTGAGCCGGTGTCAACACCTCCAGGTATATTTACATTGATACCCCTGAATTTTTTGATCCTGCCCTGGCCTTTACATGTCTTACAGGGGTCTGTAATGATCTTTCCAGTGCCACGACATTTCCCGCATGTTTTGGAGATGCTGAAAAAACCCTGCTGCACTCTGAACTGGCCGGTCCCTTTACAATTTGTACATATAATAGGTCCTTTTCCAGGTGCTGAGCCAGTCCCGTTGCATTCGGTACAATTTTCCCATATTGGTACCTCAATAAATCTTTCCACTCCAAAGGCTGCTTCCATAAGCGTAATATCAAGATCGTATCTGAAGTCATTTCCTTTTGTAGCCCTTGGCCTTCGGCGTCCAGTAAATGTTCCAAAGAAGTCTCCGAAGAGATCTTCAAATATGTCTCCAAAGCCTGTCTCGAATGGGTAAAAACCTGCCCCTACACCTTCTGCTACACCGAATCGGTCATAATTAACCCTCTTCTCGGAATCGCTCAGGCAGGAGTATGCCTCGTTTATCTCTTTGAATTTTTCTTCTGATTCTTTGTCTTCTGGATTTCTATCCGGATGGTATTTCAGTGCAAGCTGTCTGAATGCCTTTTTAATGTCAACTTCAGATGCATCTCTTGGTACGCCCAGTATTTCATAATAGTCCTTCATTTCTCCTTCTTATCAACGTCCTCAAATTCGGCTTCTACAACCTCTTCTTCAGGACCTTTTGCGCCTTCGCGTTCCTGTGTGGCAGAAGCTCCAGTTCCCGCACCTGCACCTGCCGTCCCTGCACCAGCAGCACTGTAAATATGTTCTGCAAGTTTGTGAGACTTCCTTGTGAGATCTTCAATCGCGGTCTTTATTTCAGATATATCATTACTTGTGTCTTTTGTTTTTTTGCAATTTTCGAGAGAATTTTCAATCTCTTTCTTTTCAGATTCGCTCAACTTGTCCCCATAATCTCTTATGGATTTTTCTACTGTATATACGAGAGTGTCAGCCTCATTTCTTGCCTCTGCAATATGTTTTTTCCTTTTGTCCTCATCTCCATGTGATTCGGCATCCCGCATCATCTTTTTTATTTCTTCTTCACCGAGGCCACTTGAAGCAGTTATCCTTATTGATTGCTCTCTACCAGTACCGAGGTCTTTTGCAGAGACATGAAGAATGCCATTTGCATCAATATCGAAAGTTACCTCTATCTGAGGAATTCCCCTCGGTGCAGGCGGGATACCAATAAGCTCGAAATTTCCGAGGAGCTTGTTATCTGCAGCCATCTCCCTTTCACCCTGACATATTTTGATAGAGACGGCAGGCTGATTATCTGTCGCTGTAGAGAATATCTGACTCTTCTTTGTTGGTATAGTAGTGTTTCTTTCGATTATTTTCGTAAAGATTCCGCCAAGCGTTTCTATTCCTAAGGACAAAGGGGTAACATCAAGCAAAAGCACTTCCTTGACCTCTCCCTTGAGCACAGCAGCCTGTATTGCAGCTCCCACAGCTACAACCTCATCAGGATTTACTGTCTTGTTAGGCTCTTTCCCAAAAAATCCCTGTACTACCTGCTGAACCTTTGGGGTCCTTGTCTGACCGCCTACAAGCAATACTTCATCTATGTTTGCGGGTGAAAGATTTGCATCAGATAATGCATTTTTACAGGGACCTGTTGTACCTTCGATCAGGTCTCCGACAAGCTGTTCAAACTTTGCCCTTGAGAGTTTCATGAGTAGATGTTTCGGACCTGCTGCATCGGCAGTTACGAAAGGAAGATTTATCTCTGTCTCCATCGCTGTTGAAAGCTCTATCTTTGCCCGCTCGCCAGCTTCTTTCAGTCTCTGCAATGCCATTTTATCCATCTTCAGGTCTATCCCCTGATCCTTCTTAAACTCCTCTACCATCCAATCCATGATCCTGAGGTCAAAGTCATCACCACCCAGATAGGTATTGCCATTTGTTGATCTAACCTCTACTACACCTTCACCTATTTCCAGGATCGATATGTCAAAGGTTCCTCCGCCAAGGTCATACACGGCAATCTTTTCCTCTTTCTTCTTATCCATTCCATATGCAAGGGAAGCGGCTGTTGGTTCGTTGATAATTCTTAGCACGTTCAGACCGGCAATTCTTCCTGCATCCTTTGTAGCCTGTCTTTGTCTGTCGTCAAAATAGGCAGGTACGGTTATGACTGCGTCTGAAATGGATTCTCCGAGATAGTCCTCAGCAGCCTGTTTTAATTTTTGAAGTATCATTGCTGATATCTCTGGTGGTGAATATATCTTGCCTCTTATCTCTACATGGGCATCGCCATTAGGTGCCTCAACAATCTTGTAAGGCAATCTTTTTCTTGCATGTTCTACCTCGGGAGAGTTGTATTTTCTTCCCATAAGTCTTTTTATGGAAAATACAGTGTTTTCAGGGTTCGTTATAGACTGCCTTTTTGCTATCTGACCGACAAGCCTTTCACCCTTTTCAGTAAAAGCAACTACAGATGGCGTTGTTCTATTTCCCTCCTGGTTAGGAATTACCACTGGTTCACCCGCCTGGACAACTGATACAACAGAGAATGTAGTTCCAAGGTCAATTCCGACTGCTTTTCCCATTTTAGGATCCCTCCTCTATAATTCTAATTTTTTCTGTTTTTTCTTCATCTTTAACCTCTGGCCTTTTTGATACTGAAACAAGAGACGGCCGTATAACCTTTCCCCTAAAAATATATCCTTTTCTGAATTCCTCAACTACAATATTTTCTTCAATATCCTCCCGTGCAACAACACACATAGCTTCATGCAGTGATGGGTCAAAAGGTTTATTCACTGCCTCTATATGGGTAAGTCCGAATTTTTCGAGAGTCCTCAAAAACTCCCTTAAAGTGTTCTCCACACCCTGCACAAGCCCTGAAGACGTATCATCATTTGCATGCTTAAGAGCCATCTCGAGGTTATCAATAACAGGGAGAAGCTGATAGATAAGCCCCTCATTGGCATATTTTATCAGTTCGTCCTTGTCTTTATTAACCTTTTTTTTGTAATTCTCGAACTCAGCATATAGTCTCAGATACTTGTCATTTATCTCCTGAAGTTCAGGTATAAGCTGCTCCTCCTTTTTATCAACAGAAGTTTCTTCAATAACTTCTGTTTCTTTTATACCAGATTCATCTTTTGAAGTATTTTTAGTTATTTCAGGTTCTTCCATGTTTCTCATCTTTCTGAAAGCATCCTTGTAATGAAACGTGCTGTATTATCTACAATAGAAATTGCTTTTTGATAATTCATTCTGGTCGGTCCGATTATACCAATAACACCTGCAGATTTATTATCATCTTTACATGCTGATACTACCACACTGAAATCTTTCATCTCATCCAGTGAATTTTCCGACCCTATTATTATCTGAACGCCACCGAACTCTGAAAGCTTATCAAGCAATTTTATTATCGTATGTTTATCCTCTATGGCCCTCGATAGTTCTTTTATTTTCTGAAGGTCAGCAAAATCTGGTAATTCAAGAACCCCTGAGAGTCCGAAGATGAAGAGATCGCCATGAGGAGAAAAAAATGCCTCCTGGCAGATCTTTAATGCTTTCGAAATAAGGCTGTCCCACATGGTCTTTTCTTTGGACATCTCATGGATGATTTTCATCCGGATTTCATGAAATGTATATCCTGAAAATTCTGAACTAAGATACCCTGCAATCCTGTTGAGGTCTTTTTGAGTAAGTTCTAAATCCAGAGATATAACCTTGTTTTTAATCATCCCTTCATCTGTGAATAGCGTTGCTACTATCGTATCAGCCCTATATTGGAGAAGTTTAACTCTTTTCAGAGTCACAATATCGGGTTTTGGGGATATGGCAACTCCGAGGTAATGGGATAACAGAGAAATGGTTTTTGTTGTTTCACTGAAGAGCATATCGATATTATCCTTAAGGTCATCAAGTCTTCCGTAGAGGTCTTGTAAGAGATCTTTGTCTGAATATCCTTTTTCAGCTATAAGAAAATCTACATAGAACCTGTAACCCATGTCTGTTGGTACCCTGCCAGCTGACGTGTGAGGCTGTTTGAGAAAACCCAATTCTTCAAGATCTGCCATTATATTCCTTACGGTAGCAGGAGAGATACCGAGGGAGTATTTTCTCGCTACAGTCCTCGAACCCACAGGGTCAGGAAAATTTATATAATCCTGAATAACCGCACATAGGATTTTTCTGCTTCTTTCATCAAGCATATCGGACACGTTAACCATTAGCACTCTCAATGGTTAAGTGCTAATACTTTACCAATTCATAAATTCATGTGTCAAGGGTGTGAATATTCAGAAAGGAAAAAATTTAGGTAATTTAATACCTTTCTTGCCTTTAAACATCTTGAGCATTTTCTTCATCTCTATATATTGCTTTATAACCCTGTTAACATCTGCAACTGTTGTACCACTTCCCATAGCAATTCTTCTTCGCCTTCTCCCATCGATGATCGTGTGATTTCTCCTTTCTTTTTTCGTCATAGAATTGATTATTGCCTCTACCTTTACAAGCTCCTTTTCATCAACATCCAGATTCTTGATCTTATTAAAACCGGGTATCATGTTGAGGATGTTTTCTAACGGTCCCATACCGCGAAGTTTTTTGAGCTGCTCTTTTAAGTCTTCAAATGTGAAGGATTCGTCTATTATTGTCTTCTGGAGCTTCTCGGCTTCTTTCTCATCAAAAGAACTCTGGGCCTTTTCTATCAAACTCAATACATCGCCCATGCCGAGTATTCTTGAAGCAATCCTTTCAGGGTAAAAGGGCTCGAGCATGTCGATCTTCTCCCCAACACCAATAAATTTTATCGGTTTTCCTGTTACCGCCCTTATAGAGAGAGCTGCCCCTCCCCTTGCATCACCATCCATCTTTGTAAGGATTATTCCGTCAATACCAACCTGCTCATCAAAGTTTCTTGCAATATTTACCGCATCCTGTCCTGTCATTGCATCAGCAATAAGTAGAACCTCTTTTGGTGAGACCGTTTCTTTTATCTTTTTTAACTCGTTCATCAGGGAGTCATCAATATGGAGCCTCCCTGCAGTGTCAAGGATTACAACATCCTGTGCATCGAGTCGGGATTTCTTTATTGATTCCTCGCATAAAACCACAGGGTTTTTTATCTCTTTTGAGAAAAATACAGGCACATCTATCTGGGAACCGAGTGTGACAAGCTGGTCTATTGCAGCAGGTCTCTGAAGGTCTGCGGCAACAAGCATGGGTCTCCTGCCCTCTTTCCTGAAGTTCCTTGCCAGCTTTGCAGCCGTTGTCGTTTTTCCAGAGCCATGCAACCCCACCATCATGATAACCGTCGGCGGATTGGGAGACAACTGGATTCTGCTGTTGGTTCTGCCAAGCAGGTCACAGAGTTCATCGTTTACAATCTTTATGACCTGTTGCCCTGGAGTGAGGCTCTCTAATACTTCCCTGCCTACAGATTTTTCTTTGACCTTCTGAACAAAATCCTTTACAACCTTGAAGTTAACATCTGCCTCTAAAAGAGCGAGTCTTATCTCTTTAAGCGCAAGTTCAACGTCTTCTTCCTTTAAGAGACCTTTCCCTTTTAATCTTTTAAAGATAGATTCTAATTTGTTGCTCAGTGCTTCAAACATGATTAGAAGAACTTACTTTTAATAAAAAAATAACTTAAAAGTTTGATATGATTTACGCAGATGTTTCTTTTCAGACTTCCCTAAGTACTGAGAAGGGAATCTATTTTTGCCTTGAGCTGCTGTTTTGGAATAGCTCCTACTATTGCATCAATCTTGTTACCATCTTTGAAAAACATGAGGGTGGGTATTCCCATAATGTTATATTTGCTGGCAATATCAGGGCTTTCATCAGTGTTGAGTTTCAAAAACTTCATTTTCCCGGCATATTCTTTTGATAGCTCTTCAACAGTAGGTGATATTATCCTACAAGGTGCGCACCATGCAGCCCAAAAATCTACCATGACAAGCCCCTGAGCCTTAATCACCTCGCTTTCCCACCCGGATGATGTAACCTCAACTACACCTTCTGCCATAAGAACCTCCTCTATACCTCGCTGTTATACAAGGTTTACTGTTAATTTTAGAAATTATATTTTTAGGAATAATTTTTGTCAACATATTGAACTAACTGTGGCATCCAATTACTTTTTGAAAATCAGTGCTAAACTGTAATTACCTGCCCATCTCTCAGCATCTTGAGGTTTCTCATTTTAAGCATCCTAAGTTCTTCTCTAATTAGTTTGGAATATTGTGGCTTTGGATGTGTGATGTATATTTTTTCAGGTATCAGTCTTATTTTCCGGAGTTCCTTTTTTAGCAAATTTGGTGTGAGATGGCCAGTATTTATTGCCATTTCTTTCATACTGTTAGGAAAGGAAACCTCAATGATAAGGCAATGAATCTGAACATTTCCAATATTTTTCCAGGTGAACTCAGTAGGGCCTGTATCACCAGTATAAAAAAACCGTCTTCCCTTTCTGTCTTCAACTAAATATCCAACAGCCGGAACAGTATGGTTGACTTTATAGGGGGTAACTGAATAACCGTTAAGTTTTAATGTTTTATCAGGTCTTACGGATACAAATTTCAAAATAGAACTTTCAGGATCAGGGATGATAGTGAAATCAGGCCAGACAGCGCTATTAAAAAGGTGCTGCTTGATCGTCCTCAGAACCTGTGGAATACTCATGATGTAAACCCTGTGCATTCGGTTTTTAACGATAATGTTATCAGCAAGGAAAGGTATACCTTTTATATGGTCAAGGTGTGCATGGGTAATAAAGATATTTTTTATCTTCAACTGTGATTTTTCATCAAGGACATTCGTAAGACTTCCTGCATCAAACAGGATTTCATCATCAAGTAGAAAGCCAGGATGCGAGTACCCTGGGAACTCCGCACCTGAACATCCAAGGACTTTGATTCTCATCTAACCTTCTTTATGTCAAAATACTTCATACTAAAATCCAGTAATAGAAAATTATAACTAAGAAGAGAAGAAATATAAAGGATAAATTTCGTACCTTCCCTGACTGCTGGAGATTGTGGTGACACCTACTTTTAAAAGATCAAGTGAGTCAATTAATTGACAGTCTTGTGTTTTTCTGTTATTTTTTAGAAATGGTAAAATACCTTCTCCTTGTTATTTTAATAGTTCTTTCTCTAAACAAAGATGCTCAATCTTTTGACATAACCGGATTACAGCCTACTGCTCCTTACAGTGTTTTTTCGACTTTCAGTGCTGAGAGTTTTTCAAAGGGAAAGGCGGCTTTCTCTACAGATGCCGAAATATTATTGGATCCAGATTTTTACAGATTCTTATTTAAGTCAGCATATGGAATTACGGATAACCTTGAATTCAATATGACAATACCTTATGTTCATAAATGGGCTGACACTATGGATGGCTTCGAGGATATTGCAGTTGGTTTTAAACACAGGATTTTCGATGAAGTAAGGTATGGATTATCAGTTGCTTATATTCTGAATGCCTCCCTGCCTTCAGGACGTGATGAGTTCAGTACAGACGGCCGTTTTGGCGGAGGCCTTATTTTCAGCAAGAGGGTTGGTCCTGTGAAGGGACACGCAAATTTCTTTTATGAAATCCCTGGTAAGGGATCTTTTGAGGAAGAGTTGATATTTGGAGCTGGTCTGGACTTTTCTGCATCACATAATGTTAAGATTCTTGCAGAATTATATTCCAAAAAAAGTCATGATTCTGAGAAGTTTGACTCATTGGAGGGAAGGATTGGTTACAGGATAAAGGCTGCTGATATGTTATATACAACCTTGGGTGCAGGCTTTGAACTTAAGGATAAAAGTCCAGAATACAGGATAATATTTTCTATGACATTTTTATATCCATATGAAAAAAAGGTAATCAAGAAGATATATGAAGAGGAGTAACTTAGAAAATGTTTGATATTGGTATGCAGGAGCTTATAGTCGTTTTTATAGTTATCCTGCTTGTATTTGGTCCAAAGAGGGCCCCCGAATTAGGCAGGGCTGTTGGCAAAGCACTCGCCGAGTTGAAAAAGTCATTTCAAGATGTCAAAAAACAGGTGGAGACTGAGTTTAAGGAGTCTACTTCTGATATTCAGGAGGCAAGGAAGTCGTTTGAAGATTTAAGGAAAAAAGTAGAAGAAGGTGTCAAAGAAACAGTGGGCATCAATGCTTTGCAACAACCGGTAAAGGATATAATTGAAGAGACAGATGAAGCTGAGGAGAAAGAAGAGGAAGAGGAGGAAGAGGGAGAAGAAGAGGAGGAGGAAGAGGAGGAAGAAGCTGAAGAGAAGGAAGAAGAGGTAAAAAAAGAAGAACAAGGAAAAGAAGAACAAGGAAAAGAAGTTAAAGGGGATAAGGAAATACAGCCCGGAGGAGATCAAAAGAAAGAAGGATTAAATGACAGAACTTAAGCTGCCTTTGACAGAGCACCTTTCTGATTTGAGAAAGAGGATTGTTATATC
>DAITNM010000021.1:0-7051 GCA_036834585.1 Thermodesulfovibrionales bacterium
CTGCCTGTATCTTGTCTCAATGTCCTTCAAACCATGCCACTTCTCAGGAAGTGGTCTCAGGGATTTTGTGAGGAAGACAAAGTCCTTTACCTCGACAGTAAGCTCATTTGTCCTTGTTCTGAATAACCTTCCCTTTAATCCGATGATGTCGCCAATATCGAGCTTCTTAATTAGATTCTGTTTCCCACCGAGCACGTCTTTTTTGAAATAGATCTGTATCTTTCCTGTAATATCCTGGATATGGGCAAAGGCAGCTTTGCCAAAGTCTCTCATGGAGATGATCCTGCCTGCAAGAGAACAAGAAGCAGGACTGGCTTCAAGGGCTTCCTTTGTTGCAGAATCAAATTTAATCAGGAGGTCTGATGTATGATCTTCTGCATAAAAGGAACCGGCAAAGGGCTCAATCCCTGACTGGCGTAATTCCTCAAGCTTCTTTATTCTCTGTTCTATAAGTTCATTAATCTCGCTCATTTTTCCTCTTGTTATTAAGTTGTAAGTTTAGGATTATAATTAGTAATTTTAAACTAAGTCAAATTATTACACCCTCTGTCATGCTGAACCCTGAAAGTGTCATTCTGAACTTGGTTCAGAATCTCTTCAGGGCAGGCTTGTTTCAGCATCTCCTGGAAATAAGTTATTTTGAGACCCTGAAATGACCCGTGAAACAAGTTCAGGGCATGGTTCAGGGTGACGAGTATATTGGTTCAATACGAAATTATAAATTTAACGGAAACTATTGATTTTGTATAATAGACTTTATCCAAAATTTCAAAGGAGGTATTTATGGCAATAAAAATAAAAGACCTTATTGAACTGAAAGATGGTTCTGTTTCTGTAAAAGACAGGGCTGGTCTCAGAAATATGATGGACAGCCTTATTTATAATGCTGTTTTCGAGGCTGATGAAGAAAAGAGAAAAGCACTTTTCATGCTCATTAAAGAGATTGCAAAGGCTTGCGGGGCAGTGCCTTTCTCTATTCAGGGACTCTATGAGGAGATAGGAAGGAATTATCATGGTTTCACTGTACCTGCCATGAATATCAGAGGGCTTGCCTATGATGCTGCAAAGGCAGTGTTCAGAAAGGCACTGGAGATGAATGTCGGTGCATTTATATTTGAGATTGCAAGGTCAGAGATTGGATATACAAAACAGAGGCCTCTTGAGTATGCGACTGTTATTCTCGCTGCTGCAGTAAGAGAGGGTTTTGAAGGCCCTGTCTTTATACAGGGTGACCATTTCCAGTTCGTGAGAAAGAATTTTCTGAGTGACCCTGATGCAGAAACAAAATATATAAAAGGTCTTATTGAAGAGGCAATAGAGGCTGAATTCTATAATATTGATATTGATTCATCCACCCTTGTTGACCTTGAAAAACCAACTGTAAAGGAACAGCAGAGACCTAATTTTGGAAAGACTGCTGAACTGGCTGAGTATATAAGAAAGATACAGCCATCAGGGATAGATATTTCCATTGGTGGTGAGATTGGAGAGATAGGCGGAAAGAACAGCAACCCTGAGGAATTGAGGGTATATCTAAATGGATTTAAAGAAACATTCAAGGGTGCAAAAGGATTGAGCAAGCTCAGTGTCCAGACAGGGACCACTCATGGAGGGGTTGTCCTTCCTGACGGCAGTCTTGCAAAGGTCAAAATAGATTTTGATACTCTAAGAGTTTTATCAGACCTCGCAAGAAAGGAATATGGGCTTTCAGGCTGTGTTCAGCATGGTGCATCAACTCTTCCTGAAGAGGCATTTCATATGTTTCCTGAAACAGGCACATCAGAAGTCCACCTTGCTACAGGATTTCAAAATATTATCTATGACAGCAACAACCTACCAGCAAAGTTCAGAGATGAGGTTTATGCCTTTATCAAGACAGAGTATGCAAAGGAAAAGAAAGAGGGGCAGACAGAAGAACAGTTCATTTACAGCACAAGGAAAAAGGGATTCGGCCCATGGAAGAAGAAGTGGTGGGATTTACCCATAGAGGTGAAGGAACCCATCATGAAAGAACTGGAATCTAAATTTGGATTGTTGTTTGAGAAACTCAAGGTTGGAAATACTGTTGATATAGTAAAAAAGACTGTTAAACCAGTGGTTGTAAAAAAGGAAATCCCTGATTTGTCGGGAATAATGTTTTAGGGAGGAAGAAACCATGCTCAATATCAAGAAAATCGGCATCATTACCAGTGGTGGAGACTGTGGAGGTCTCAATGCAGTAATAAAGGGCATCGCACGGAAGGCATACTCTTTAGGAATTGAAGCGAATGTCATACCGAATGGTTACGCAGGCCTTTATAATCTTGTTGAGATGGACAGCTTAGTAAGTCTGACTCCAGAGAGAATCAGCAGAATACAGGCATCTATCGCAGGCTCAGAGGCAGGCCACTCACGTGTTAAAATCGGGAAGATACAAGACCCGGGAAAATATGAAAGGATAAAAAATGGGCTCGGGAAGTTCAAGATAGATGGTTTAATAATCAGTGGTGGAGATGATACAGGCAGTGTTGTTGTCGATCTTCTGGCACAGGGTATTCCCTGTGTTCACGTTCCGAAGACAATGGATCTCGATCTCCAGTCCTACAGTGTAGGTGGTGATTCAGCGGTAAACAGGATTGCTGTCTTAACAAGGGACTTGAAAACAACGGGAATGAGTCATAACCGTATTCTTGCCATTGAAGTCTTCGGAAGATACGTAGGGCACACTGCCCTCAGAGGAGGTATCGGTGCTGAGGCTGATTGTATCCTGATACCAGAGATACCTGTTGACTTCGATATTGTATATGCGGACATGAAAAGGAGATTTTTTGACCGGATTGAAAGGAGCGATGTAAAGGCAGGTACCTATATCATTGTTGTATCAGAGGGCATCAAAACAGCCAGTGGTGAACTCTTATATGATGAGTCTGCAGGAGTTGATGCCTTTGGGCATAAAAAGCTTGCAGGTGCTGGTAGATATGTCAGACAACAATTAGAAAAGAGACTAAAAAATGACCCTGAGGTAAAAGAATTCATGAAGAAAACAGGGATGTATGCTCCAGGGGTCTATGAGACTCCAGAGGTGAGAGAAGTAACCCCTGGACATATTGTCAGATCTGGACAGTCTTCTGCTTTCGACGTCAATTTTGGAGAAAAGGCAGGGGCAGCAGCTGTTATACTCCTCGTGGAGGGCAAGACCGGGAATACTGTGGTCAATGTTACCGGGAATAAGATCTATTATCAGCCAACGGCAGAGACCATAAAACGCAGAGAAGTAGACGTGGATGAAGTAGCACTGTTTGAAAGTTTAGGGACATGTTTTGGGAGAAAACCCCAGGAATATAAGTATGAATTATTACTTGAGACCAGTTTGAAGATAGAGAGGTTTTTTTGATACGATAATTATCTCTAATCACCAAAACTAATGCCGAGCGATCTGGCAGTCTGCACGATATCACTGTCAGATGGTACCTTCTTCATCTGACCAATTGCTTCATCAATAGGTACAGCGAGTATTTCTGTAGAGCGTAGAGCTACCATAGTCCCGAATTTGCCAGCCTCTATGAATCTTATCGCAGCTGTGCCAAATCTCAGGCAGAGGAGTCTATCAAAGGTGGTGGGAGCTCCTCCTCTTTGGAGATGTCCGAGGACAATTGCTCTCGTCTCTTTCCCCATCTTTATTGCAATCTCATCAGCCACCTTTTGCCCTATCCCGCCAAGCCTGACCTCTCCCCCTGGCTTTTTTTCAATAGCCGTTATCTCTCCACCAACAGGGATGGCTCCTTCTGCTACGACAACAATTGCGTAATTCTGCCCAATAAGCTCAAGTCTTTTTATCTTCTGGCACACCTTCTCGAAATCAAAAGGGATCTCCGGTATCAGGATAACATCGGCTGAACCTGATATCCCTGAATATAACGCTATCCATCCCGCATATCGACCCATCACTTCAACAACCATGACCCTGTCATGAGATTTGGCAGTAGTGTGAAGTTTATCGATAGCTTCTGTGGCTGTATTGACTGCCGTATCAAATCCGAAGGTAACGTCTGTTGCACTGATGTCATTATCAATGGTTTTAGGAATTCCGATTATGGGGATACCCTTTTTCATAAACTTACTTGCGATGCCAAGGCTGCCGTCACCTCCAATGGCGACAAGGGCATCAAATCCCAGAGCATTAAAGTTACAAACTACTTTGTCTGAAATATCCGTCTCCCCCACCTTCCCCTCGGGTCCTTCTACAGGATATTTGAAGGGGTTACCTTTCACTGCTGACCCGAGAATAGTTCCACCGATATCAGTAATGTCCCAGACATATTCAGGTGTAAGATGGATAATCTGGTTTGTATCAATAAGGCCCTTGTAGCCGTACTTGATACCGTAGACTTCCCACCCCTTTTGGTAGGCAGCAAGCACTACACCGCGGATGACTGCATTAAGACCAGGGGCATCTCCACCACCGGTGTTAACAGCTATCTTCATTTTCAAGCACCTCCCTCAAAGAACTCATTCACAGATTCTGTGCCAATCTGCTTTCTTTCTGCGATCATCTGTGCCTCATCTAAACTCTACTGCCTCCTCTTTTGATACCCTCTGAGGTGGACCGGGGATTTTTGACGGATAACCAATAGATACAATTGCAACAGGCCTCAAATATCCTGGAAGTTTCAGAATATTAGATACAATATCTTCATGAAAGGCCCCAACCCATGCACTGCCCAGCCCGTTTTCATGGGCAACAAGCATCATCCCCATAAGACTGCAGGCAACATCCTGAATTGAATACAAGTTAACACCCCTGTCTCCATATTTGTATGCTATACGACTGTCTGTGCAGCCTATTACAACAAGAGGTGCCTCAGCAATAAAATGCTGTTTCAGGGCAGCTGCAGCAATCTTTTTCTTGATATTTTCATCCTTTATAAAATAGAACTTCCTTGCCTGAAGATTCCCTGCACTCGGTGCCCATATTAGTGCATCAATTAGTTTGTCAACAAGATCCTTTGAGATCTCTCTCTTCTGAAAGTCGCGTATGCTCCTTCGTTCCCTGACTGCCTTCAAAATATCCATTGCTAATTATTATTTTTATGGGTCCGAATAATATCTATAAACCGCCTGACATTCTCTTCAATATCTCCAGCGAGTATTGCTGATGCTACAGCAACAGCTTCAATACCAGTACTGAGGACAGAACTGATATTTTCGAGATTTATCCCTCCTATTGCAACTACTGGTATTTTCACCTTTGTTTTAACCTCTCGAAGCATATCTGTTCCTTTCGGTTCTCCAGCATCCTTTGTCATAGTTCGGAATACAGGACCAAAGCCAATGTAGTCAGCACCATCACTTTCCGCCTTAATTGCCTGCTCCAGATTATGGGTCGAGATGCCAATTATCTTTTTTTTGCCCAGTATCCTTCGGGCCTCTTTCAAAGGCAGGTCATCCTGACCAAGATGAACCCCGTCAGCATTGACGCAAAAAGCAATGTCTACATAATCATTTACTATAAATAAAGCTTTAAAGTCTTTTGTTAGACTTCTTAATCTTACTGCATCTTCGTAAATCTCACGTCTTGATCTAACCTTATCACGATGTTGAACCCATTTCACACCTCCCTTGAGAACCTTGATTGTCATATCCTCAAAGGAAAGATTAGACGCCTTAGGATCAGTAATAAAACAAAATCCGCTGAGATACATAAGTGGTAAACCCCGTTAGAAAATAACTTTCTAACGGGGTAAAAACCTGTTTCTTAACCTTTTGCAACAGACAGAGAAAGCCCTTCCTGACTTAAGCTGTTCATCTTCTCCACAAACGTTGTATTAAACTCTCCTTTTATGAAATCAGGACTGGTCATGACTTTCTTATGGAAAGGAATAGTTGTCTTAACACCCTCTATAATAAACTCATCAAGGGAACGCCTCATCCGGGCAATAGCCTCTTCCCTGTCTTTTCCATGGACGATGAGCTTAGCTATAAGGGAATCATATTGGGGTGGTATTACATATCCAGTGTATATTGCTGTATCAACCCTGACACCAAGGCCTCCTGGAAGAGAGAGGAATGTAATCCTCCCAGGAGAGGGTATAAACCTTTCAGGATCTTCAGCATTAATCCTGCATTCTATGGCATGGCCTGATGATCTTACCTTGGCCTGCTTGAACTCAAGGGGGAATCCAGCAGCAAGTTTAATCTGTTCCTTTATGATATCAACGCCTGTAACTTCTTCAGTCACAGGATGCTCAACCTGAATCCTGGTATTCATTTCCATGAAATAGATATTACCATCATGGTTTACGATAAACTCTACCGTGCCTACGTTTCTGTATCTTATAACGCGTGCAGCCTTTACTCCCAACTCTCCAATCTTCTTCCTGAATTTTTCAGATGCTGAAATAGGCGAAGGAGACTCCTCAATGAGCTTCTGATGCCTCCTCTGTATTGAGCAGTCTCTTTCATTAAGATGGATTATATTCCCTTTGTTGTCCGCCATGATCTGGACTTCTATATGTCTCGCCTCCGGTATAAATTTCTCTATATAAAGCTCGCTATTTCCAAATGAAGTGAGAGCTTCTCTTTGTGCCACATAGAATGACTGCTCAAGGTCTTTCTCCTCTCTCACTATCCTCATACCATGGCCACCTCCACCAGCGGACGCCTTGATTACTATAGGGAACCCTATCTTCTTTGCAGCCTTCATCGCTATTTCCTCTGTAGCAACGGGTCCATCACTTCCAGGAACAACAGGAACACCTTTTCTCTTCATTATCTGTCTTGCCTTTGCCTTGTCACCGCCAAGTCGTATATTTTCAGGAGACGGGCCTATAAATGTTAATCCCGAAGTAACACAGGCCTCAGCAAAATGGTAGTTCTCTGATAAGAAACCGTAACCCGGATGAATGGCATCTGAATCTGTTATCTCTGCGGTGCTGAGTATGGCAGGGATATTTAAATAACTCTGGTTAGGGTTTGCAGGTCCTATACAGACAGACTCGTCTGCAAGCTTTACATGAAGGGAATCTTTCTCAATATCAGAATATACTGCGACAGTATTTATTCCAAGCTCTCT
>DAITNM010000021.1:7151-9618 GCA_036834585.1 Thermodesulfovibrionales bacterium
GGTTCTATAAGAAAAAGGGGCTCGCCATATTCGACAGGCTGACCATTGTCAACCAGTATCTTGATAACAACGCCGTCAATCTCGCTCTCTATTTCATTCATAAGTTTCATCGCCTCGACGATACAGAGAACCTGTCCCTTCTTTACTTTTGACCCAGTTTCCACAAATGGATCAGCCTCAGGAGAGGGTGCCCTGAAGAATGTGCCTACAATAGGTGAGGTCACTGTGATAACCCTCGTCTCTTCTTCTGTTTCCCTTGTTACTTTCTCCTGGAGACTTCCTAATTTCTGCACGGATATCTCCATAGGAGATAACATCTTCTCCCTTTTGATTTTCACTTTTATTCCATCTTTTTCTATAGAAATCTCTGTAATATCTGTCTCCTTGAGATATTCGATGAGTTCTTTTAAATCCTCAAGTTCCATCATTTCACCCTTTCTATATATTCCGATGTCCTCGTGTCCACCCTTATGGTGTCTCCCTCATTTATATGAAAGGGGACTTTAACCACAGTCCCTGTTTCTAAAGTTGCTGGTTTATTCCCTGATGATGCTGTATCACCCTTGAATCCGGCAGGGTCTGTCTTAACAACCATGAGTTCAACAAAGGTTGGGATTTCTACACTTAGTGGAGAATCTCTCCAGTAGAGGATTCCTACAACCATGTTTTCCTTCAGGAATTTCTTTGCCTCCCCGAGCTGTTCAATTGTAAGAGGAACCTGTTCATATGTCTCCTCATCCATAAAGTAATACATACCATCCTGTTTGTATAGATATTGCATCCTCTTTTCCTCAAGCTGGGGGGTTTCTAATTTTTCACCTGACCTGAAGGTCTCTTCGAGAATACTCCCGGTCCTGAGGCTCTTCAGCTTTGTCCTGACAATTGCCCCGCCTCTTCCCATCTTAACGTGCTGGAAGTCTATTATCTCGCAGGGTTCACCCTTAAATTCAACTTTAAGACCTTTCCTGAAATCACTTGTTGAAACCAAAAATATACCTCTGATTAAATTTGGACAATTTTACCATTTTTAGATTATATATTGCTTCATGGTAATTTACTTATTTCAAAAAATTCTTTAATTTCTATAAAAATATCAATACTTTATCACAGTCCTAAGATAAATTTCTATTTTACCTCTAATCAAACTACCTTATTATCTCAAGCTTTTTTGGAAGGCGTGTGAGGACTTCAGAGCCATCAGACTTTACCAATACCATATCCTCTATTCTTACTCCACCAATTCCCGGCAAATAAATACCTGGCTCGATTGTGAAGACCATATTTTCTTTAATAACTTCTTTTACATTCCGTGTTATCCGTGGCAGTTCATGTACCTGAAGGCCAATACCATGGCCGGTTCCGTGTCCAAAGAATTTGCCATAACCTGCTTTATTGATGACATACCTGGCAGAACCATCAACCTTACTGGATTCTATTCCTGGAGAAACGTGAGCAATAGCCCTATTGTTTGCCTCTAATACAAGTTGATAGATTTCTTTCTTTTTATTGATATTTTTGCCCTCAATGAGCAATGTTCTTGTCATATCAGAAAAATAGCCATCAGCCTCTCCTCCCCAGTCTATGATTACAAGGTCACCTTTGTTCAATTTCTTTTCAGTTGGTCTGGCATGGGGCATGGCAGAGTTCGGACCTGATGCAACAATTACTTCAAAAGGGATGTGTCTGCAGCCCCTCTTCTTTAGTCCTTCTTCGAGTCTGCAGGCGATGGCTTTTTCTTTTATTCCCTCCCTAATGTATGGTCTTACTTCTTGAAAGGCAGTCTCTGCTCTCCTGACAGCCTCCTTTATTAAATTGATCTCATCAGCATCCTTTATTTCCCTCAACTTTTCTATGAGACCCTTGCAGGCTTTTAGATTTAGATTTTCTGACAATCTTCTAAAAAATTCATAGGAGACAGATGACTCAAAACCAAGTCTCTTTATCCCCATCTTACGATATAGGTTCTTTGCAGCTTTTATCATCCCTCCTCTCGCTATATGGATATTCCAACCCAGTATCTCCTTTTCTGCCTGTTCCTGATACCTGAAGTCCGTTACAAAGATATTTTCCTTCTTTGTGATGAAAAGAAAGGCTGAGGAACCTGTAAAACCTGTAAGGTATCGAATGTTATGAATTTCAGTAACAAGGAAGCCGTCGATTCCTTTCCTCTTAAAAGACTCCCTTAAAAGAGTAAGTCGTGAGAAGTAATGAGTAACAGGTAAGTCCTTGTGATCCATTTAAACACCAATATGCAGGAAAGACTGTTGAAGAATTTTTATACGACACCTTAAAGTAAAACTTTTTGAGGCGTAAACTAATAGACCTTTAATTTGTAAAGCATTCGCGATTGCCATACAATAATCTTGTCGATTATAAAAATTCTGAAACAGTCTTTCCTGTATCTATTTAGAAAGGATGCTTTTTGCTGCTCTCAGGGCAAGGAGGTAACTCTCGGGTCCAAAGCCGC